>JADLCA010000182.1 GCA_020847495.1 Candidatus Hydrogenedentota bacterium
CGACACGGGCGTCTACGTGAAGCTCGAATTTGAACCGGAAGTGTCTTATCCCGCCGGAGCGAGTGATGGCGTGCCCATCCGTTCCGTGCGCAAGTACACCGGCGAATCCAATGTGCGCGACGGGCAGACCCTGGTTGTGGGCGGCATCTACCGCAACGACCTGCGCGATATCGAGCAGCGGGTCCCGGGCCTGGGCAAGCTGCCCGTCCTGGGCAATCTCTTCAAGCGGACCGAAAAGGCGAACTCGCAAACGGAACTGATGATCTTTCTCACGCCGGTGGTCCACGATTCGCCCGAAACCGTTACCTGGGATCGCATGCTGGACGTCACCGCAAATTCGACGATCGTGGCCCCTAACATTCCCATTCAGCAATCCAAGATGGAAGTGCGGAGGCAATAAGACCGGATGGCGACGGACCTTGCAGGCCTCGAACAGGCAGCCGGAAAGGCTCCGCGGGAGAACCAGTTCCGCTACATCCTGAATGTGGGACTGCGTCACTGGCGTTTGGTGACGTTCTTCACGCTGGTTGCTTCCATCGGCTATGGACTGTTCGGTTTGGCCTCCTTCAAGGCGCCGCCCCAGTTCACCGGCACGGCGATCCTGCGCGTGGAACAGTCCCCCTGGGAGAAGAACCTCCTGCGCGACGTCGGGGGAAAGCCGCTCTTCCTCAATACGCCCCAGGCCCTCGTCGATCGCGTCAGCCGCCACGGCGTCGCGGAGGATCTGACTCGCGCCTTGATCCAACAGGGTATCGCTGGCGGCCAAGCCTACGGCGATGTGTCCACCGAAGAGGAATTCCTCGCCAAGGTCGCGGAAATAGAGAGCCGTACGAGAATCGAGCCCCTCCAGGAGTCGGGCCTCATCACCATCTCTTCGCTTGCGCCCAACCCCGAAGAGGCCAAGCGCATCGCTGAGTTCGCCGCGCGCGTCTTCATCGACCGAAACCGCGAGTTCCTGCTCGAAGAAGAGGAAGAGACCCACGCCTTCGTCGTGCAGAAGCTCGACGAGGTCCGCCGCCAACTCGACGAGGCGGACAGCAGCCTCTGGGAGTTCCGCAAAACGATGGGCTTCCGCACCAAGGACGAGGTGTCGAACGAAATCCAGTCGTTGACGCGCGAAGTGATCAATGCCGAAACCACGCAGGAAGAAATCCGCGCGAAGATGGCGGGTATCGAGGACGAACTCAAGAGGAAGAACGAACAACTGCCTCTGTCCATCGGCCAGATTTCGGACGACATCGTTTCCGGTCTCGTCGCGGAACTGAACGACCTGCACCGGCAACGCATTCAACTCTCCGTGGTCTGGCAACCCAACCAGGGGCCTTTGACGGAGTTGCAGGCGCAGATCCAGGAGAAGGAACAAGCGATCCTGCAAGCCATGCAGGAAGTGGACGAAGGCGTGACCGGCGGGATGAATGTCCTGGAAGATCGCAAGTCGCTGCGCAACCAGTACATCAGCCTTCAACTGCAGTTGACCTCGCTCGATATCCAAAGCGCCACCAACCGCCGCCTGGTCACCGAACTCGAACAGCTCATTCCCATCCTTTCCGAAATGGACAAGGACTACCAGAACCTCGTGCGCGAAGCCGACCAGCTTCGCCGCCAATTCGATACACTGCTCGACAAGCGCCTCGAAATTGCCACGGGGATCAACCGCGAACAGGGCTACGTGGAGCGGCACAACATCGCCACAGCCAGTGCCGTTCCCGTTGAACAGCAGGTAAAGCCGTGGATGAACTTCGTCATCGGCGCGTTCGTAGGGCTCATCATCGGCTTCGGCCTCGCCGTGATGTACGAGATGAACGATACCTCGATCCGGAGCATCGAGGACATTACGGACTACATCGGCCTCGACGTCATCGGCACGATCCCCGAGATGAAGTTCGGCAAGCCCAAGGGACGCCGCCGTGGCACCTACGTGCCCGTGGCCGAGGAAGGCCAGGTGGACGCCTGCATCGTCACCCAGCACGACCCGAAGTCGCCCGTGTCCGAGGCCTACCGGACCTTGCGCACGACATTCCAGCTCGCCACGCTCCACTACAAGCCGAAGACCATCATGGTGACCAGCGCGGTGCCGGCGGAGGGCAAGACTACGACTGCCGTGAATATGGCCGTGACCTTCGCCGACAGCGGACTGCGCGTGCTGATCATGGATACCGACCTGCGCCGTCCCCACGTGCACCATGTGCTCAAGATGGAGCGCGGCCCCGGTCTTGCAGACGTCCTGCGCGAGGGCTACGACGTGCATGCGGTCATCCGGCCGACGCGTGTCGAGAATCTGTGGACGATCTCGAGCGGCCGCGTGCCCCCGAACCCTTCCGAACTGATCGGCTCGGACCGGATGCATAGACTGCTCGACCAGCTCAAGAGCGAGTTCGACATCGTGATTTGTGACGCGCCGTCGATGCTGGTGGTCACCGATCCCGTGCTGCTCGCGACCCAGGTCGACTCGGGTGTCAGGGTGGTGTCCGCCGAGCATGCACGGCGCGAAACCGTGTTGCGCGGCAAGAAACTGCTGGAAACCGCGCACGCGAAGCTGGCGGGGGTCGTGTTGAACAGCCTCAAGGCCACGCGCCGCCACTACTATTATTACTACTACTATTACGACGATGCAGCGACGGAGAAACCCAAGCGCTGGTACTACTTCGGGTAGCCCGCTGCGCGGCACTGCCGCAACCGAAGAAGAGGATTGTCCGCAAATGGCGCAGATGAACGCAGTTTAGGGAGAATGCATGCAGCGCAACCCAAGCACAGGATGGCGGCCCGAAGTGCCAAAACCATACTAGCCCAGGGCAGAGCGAAGCGCCGCCCTGGGGAAACGGCGTCCCCCCAATCTTGAGCGCTGAAGGTGCGTCACCATGCTCTGCGTGAATCCGGAATCGACTAATACCGCAGGCGTCTCGCCTGCATCTGCACATCCCAGACTTCTCAGGAGTTAAGCCGTGGCGCTGTTCAGGCGATCGGAATACGGAATCGGGCGCGGTGAAATCGCCGAAAGCCGCGTCGAATTCCCTTTCTTCGTGGCCTTCATGTTCGCCTCGGCGCTCGGCCTCCTCATCTTCCATTGGTATTTCCAGAACATCACCTTCACGCTGGCCATCGGGGTCAGCCTCATCATCTTCGGTCTGACCGTGCTGCGCGTGGAGTTGGGCGTCTTCTTCCTCGTCATCGCCATGCTGCTTTCGCCGGAGATCGACGCGGGCAAGGTGGGGCTCGGCAACCGCGCCCTCAACATTCGATACAACGACGGCCTGATCATCGTGGTATTCGTCGGCGTGCTCGTGAAGATCGCTTTCGAGGGGCGCCAGCACTTCTGGCTGCCCAATCCCGTCAACCCCGGCATCGCGTTGTACTACGGCGTCTGCCTCCTGTCGACCATGTTTGCCTACCGCGCGTCGATTCCCCTTTTCGACAAGCAAGAGGCCCTCTTCACGATGCTGAAGTTGGCGGAGTTCTACATGATCTTCGTGCTGGTGGGAAACGCGATCCGTTCCATCCGGCAGATGAGACAGCAACTCGTGGTCTTCTTCATCACCGCCGCGATTGTCGCATTGTACGGTCTCTATACGCGCTTTGTCAGCGGAATGGACCGCGTGAGCGCCCCCTTCGAACAAGGCGGCACCGAACCCAACACGCTCGGCGGATATCTGGTCATGGTGATGTGTCTGGCCGCGGCGCTGTACACCCAGGCCCCCACGCGCCAGGCCAAGATCCTCTGCGGCATCATGGCGTTCATGCCTTTCTTCACGTTCCTGTTCACGTTGTCGCGGGCGTCGTATATCGCCTTCATCGCGGGACTCATCGCGCTCGGCATCGTTGCGCGGAAGCCCTCGATTATCGTCGCCGTGGCCGCGGTCCTGATCGCGTCCCCATTCATCATGCCCGAAGATGTCAAGGACCGCGTGAACTACACATTCCAGCGCGGCGACGGCAAGGATGTCTCGATCGCAGGGTATGAAACGGGGCTGCAAGTGGACAAGTCCACCCACGAGCGCATCTATGTGTGGCAGAAGGTCCGCTACAACCTGCACGTGTGGCCGTGGTTCGGCGGGGGCGTTTCGTGGGACCGCGTGCTCGACAGCATGTATGCGCGCGTCCTGATCGAAACCGGAATCGTCGGGTTCGTCGCGTTCGTCTTTCTGCAACTGCGTCTGCTCAAGACCATGCGCGAAGCCTACGTCTGGAATGCCAACTGGCTTGCCCGCGGCATCGCCATGGGCATGTTTGCCACAACCATTGCCCTGATTGCCCACTCGATGGGCACCATTTCCTTCCTGATTGTACGGATCATGGAGCCTTACTGGTTTCTCGCAGCCCTCGCGGTATTGTCGCGCCACATCGCTATTGAGGAGTACCTCAGGGCCAAGCGCATGGAGCAGCGCCCCGCAATACCCAAGGCCGCATGAGGTGGCATGGGCATCCTTGCCCATGGTCTTTCCCCTCTGTGCGCACACTC
>JADLCA010000183.1 GCA_020847495.1 Candidatus Hydrogenedentota bacterium
CACCATGCATCCGGAGGTGGTTTCGGACAAACCGGGAGACTGCCCCAAGTGCGGCATGAGGCTGATTGAAAAGACCAAGGATACTGCCCTCAAAGCCGAGGTGGCCGTCAAACTGCCAACTACCACTCAAGAGGACGCAGACGCGTTCTTGGCGTCTCTGGCGGAGGGTGCTAAATACTACACGTGCCCAATGGATCCGCAGGTCGTCACTGACAATCCTGAACATCGCTGCCCGCTATGCAAGATGAAACTGGATGAGTCCGTCAAGGGTGCCAAGGTCAATTTGAATGAGGAAGTGGCGGAGACACCCACGCCGGCATCCGCATCCGATTTGCCGACCACGACTTCGGAGAAGGCGGAGACCTTCCTGGCGTCCGTGCCGGCCGGGGGCGAGTACTACGTCTGCACCATGGACCCGCAGGTGGTCTCTGACAAACCAGGCGAATGCCCGTTGTGTGGCATGGACCTTACGAAGACCGTCAAGGCGGCAGATGCGGAGGGGCCCGGCGGCGGTTCCTACGAGCGGGTGGCTGAAGGCTACGCCTGCGGTATGCACCCGGACGAACTGAGCGACAAACCGGGCAAGTGCACGATCTGCGGTTGCGGCATGGAGATGGTGAAATGGGAAGTCGAGCGCGTGTTGTCCATTCCCGAGAGTGCCGTTGTCGACACGGGGACCAAGAAGGTGGTGTACGTAGAAACGGAGCCGGGCCTGTACGACGCGCGGGAGGTCGAACTCGGTTCCCGCTGTGGCGAATACTATCCTGTGCTGGCCGGGCTAAACTTGGGCCAGCGAATTGTGACCCAAGGCTCGTTTCTCATTGACGCGGAGGCGCGGCTCAACCCGCTCGCCGCCGGTGCTGACGCGGGACAAGATGCAAAGGCCGACTCAATACAGAGCGGCACAGGCCATCAACACGGTGGTTAGTCCGTCGCATCCTTCGAAACAGGAGTTGAGACAATCATGCTTGTGCTTATAGTGCTGTGCGCGGGCGCGGTGGCCGATGTGGCACCGCCAGAGTTCTACGCCCCCAATGAAGAGTTGCGTGCGTACTTGTTGCAGGCGGGTGAAGAACATCCCACGCTACGTGCACTGCACGAAGAATGGCTTGCCGCCCTCGAGAAGATTCCCCAAGTCACTTCGCTGGACGATCCCATGTTCGGCTTCTCGTATTTCCTGCGATCCGACGACAGCCGCTACAGCGTGATGCTCTCCCAGATGTTTCCCTGGTTCGGCACGCTTCGCGAGCGTGGCAATAAGGCACGCGCGGAAGCGGACGCCGCACTCGAGCGCCTCTATGCCGCGCGAAACGAGATCTTCGCGGAGGTCAAGAAGGCCTATTTCGAGTACGCCTACCTCGGTGAAAGCATCCGGGTCACGGAGTCCCAGGTGGAGATCCTCAAGTACATGGAGGATGTCGTGAACTCCCGCTACGGACTTGGTCTGAGCGGGCAGGAAGACCTGCTGCGCATCCAGATCGAGCAGACAAAGCTGCAGGATCGCTACAACGGACTCATGCAGTACCGGCCCGCGTTGGCGGCTCAATTGAACGCGGCCATCGGCCGCGAGGCCGCGCCTGACCCCGAATGGCCGCAGGCCGCTCCCCTGCCGCCCGATCCCCCTCCCGCGCCCATCGTCATGGCGAGGTTGAGGGTTGCCAATCCAAAACTGTCCGAATCTGCCCACACGATTGAAGGCCGTGAGAAAGAGGTTGAACTTGCCCGGAAGATGGGTTACCCCAATTTCACACTTTCCCTCGAGTACCTTGACATGAAGGATATGCGCAACCCTTACCGGACGGGGCCGTTCCTTGAAACACTCGACGCCTTCCGGTCGTGGGCCACACCCGTGCGGGTAGACCTGCCTCCTCTGCCGAACCTGAACGACACGCTTGCCGCGCAATTTGGGACTGCCGCCACCGGGATCCGCAGCCTGCGCGAGCAGACGCAACCGGATAACTTGGGTGGCCTCATGGGCATGAACAGCCTTGTGGAACTGGAAGAGGCGTACGACAACGCCAAGCGGAAGGACGAGATCATGTTGTCTGTAAACGTCAACGTGCCCATCTGGAGGAAGCGCATCAAGGCCGGCATCAACGAAGCAAAGCACATGGTGGCGGCCGCCGAGCACGAACGGCAGCGCCGGGCGCTCTCGCTCGACGCGGAGGCAAGGATGGCGCTCTTCGAGATGCAGGACGGTAAGCGCCGTTATCTGCTTTTCGAGCAGACGCTACTCCCCCAAGCCCAGCAAACGTATGAGGCGCTCCAGACTTCCTACGCAAGCGGCGGCACGGACACCGATTTCCTCGACGTTCTGGATAGCATTCAGACCCTTCTCGATTTCGAGTTGGAAAAGGTCCAGGCGGGCCGCGATCTGCAACTTGCTGCTGCGGAGTTGGAGCGGATCATGGGAGGGCCGTGGGCTAGCGAGCCCGCCGCGCCTGTCGCGGCCGAGGGTGCCAAGCAAAGCGCGGAATCGACGCCGGAGAGTCTCCCGTGAGGACACGCTCTCCGGCCGCTTGCAGGTATGCCCTCTGTTCGCTATGCTCTCGCGTGTAGCGGATGCCAAAGAAAGGGGGTCTGTATGTCGATTTCGCGTTGGACAATGCTGTTGGCCGCGCCGGCGCTGTTGGCTGGCTGTGTTTCGATCAAGGGAAATGTTGTGGCTCCCGAGATGGCGAAAGACGAGTCCGGTGTGTACCGGCATGTTGTGTTGTTCAAGTACAAGGAAGGCACAACCCCGGAACAAGTGCTGGCCATTGAGAAGGCGTTTCTCGACCTGAAGAACGGAATCGATGTCATAAAAACCATCGAAGCGGGACCCAATTCAAGCACGGAGAATCTCAACAAGGGATTCACCAACTGCTTCATCGTCACCTTTGCCGATCCCGCGGGACGCGATGCCTACTTGCCGCACCCCGAGCACAAGAAGTTCGTGGAGTTTGTGGGACCGTATCTGGAAGAGGCCCTGGTTGTGGATTTCGTACCGCGCAGGTGAGCGCAGAAACGAAACGCGCACGGGGCTGGCATCGACATTGTCGTCGACCCCTTATCTTTTTACAGAATAACAACTTATACCAAAACCGACTCTCTGCATGCGTTATCGCATGTTCGTGTATGATCTCAAGAACAGAAGTCTCGGCGGCCGAGCCTGCGCGAAGGGGGGGGCAGTCCGGTTAAATCGCACATGGCAAACAGGAACTTGAGCCAGGTGTTCCCGGACTTCACGCCGGCGTTCAGGGGGGTGACGGCTCCCTGAAACCCGGGCGGCACGCCAAAGACCATCCAGTACGCTAGGTATACGCGATCCACAGATATGGCACTTTCCACAGAAGGTGTTGTTTTGGATCGCGTCTTGGTATACAATGACACCGCTGCTTGGGTTGTGTAGTGAGGCTCAGTTCCGTGCTGCGCGGAGGTTCGAAAACAGGAAACCGGACTTCAGATGCCGGGGTGAATCGAAGTCTCTAACCGCTTCAAACGAGGTCTTATGGACAAAGACCGTAATCTCCTCTTTGGTGTGGTTGCCGTACAACTCCGCAGGGTCACGCCCGCCCAGCTTGTCGAGATTGCAGGCGCCTGGGCAATGGACCCTTCAAAGGACATTCCTCAGCGGCTGACGGATGCCAGCATCCTCTCGGAGGCGGAACGTAAACGGATCGAGGCATTCGTTGACGAAATCGTCATGGCGCACGGAGAGGATTCGCAAGCCGCGCTGAACAGCCTCCAGCAGGCCCGGACCGTCCAAGACTCCATCGAAGGCATCTGCAACACCTTGGACGAAGTCTCTCCGACAGCGGTGACCAAACCAGCCCACTTGCGCTGGCTTGAGATTGGCCCCCTTTCCGCAGTTCCCGCGGTGGAGGAGACTCCCGGCCGCTATACCCACCCCAGCGAGTACGCCCGCGGCGGAGTTGGGCGTGTCCTGCTTGTCCACGACCAGCATTTGGGCCGCGATATCGCGCTGAAAGAACTACTGCCCGTTGCACAGGCCGAAGACAGCACGATGAAGGCCGGCGAGCAGACACCGGTTCAAGTGAGCCTGTCCCTGGTTGCGCGTTTCCTGCAGGAGGCCCGGATCACGGGCCAATTGGAGCACCCGTCGATCGTGCCGGTGTATGAGTTGGGGCGGCGCAGGGATGGCAGCATTTATTACACGATGAAGCTGGTCCGGGGGAAGACGCTGACGGCCCTGTTGAAGCAGGCCGGCGACATCAAAGAACGCGTAAAGCTGCTTCCC
>JADLCA010000184.1 GCA_020847495.1 Candidatus Hydrogenedentota bacterium
CCCACATCGGTGCCGTCCAGCCCCGTGGGCAAGTAACCGGCTGCTGTCTTCTCGGACTGATCCAGCGGCAGCTCCTCGACCGATTCGATAGGCCCGCAGCGCGACACGATCGCAAACGGCTTCGGCATCAGGCCGTTGTTGCACAGGCCCAGCGTGTACTCGCCGGGCGCCCTGCGGCAGGAGATCAGGCTCAAGCCTTCCGGCGCGTCGAAGAGGCATTGTTCCGCGGCGGCCTCCTCCAACACCGCGCGCACGTGCGAGAGCAAGGGATAGGGAGTGGCGTAGGCGCGATCGATGTCGTTGTGAATCACGCCTTCGACCGGTTTCGCCGCGATGCCGAACGGAGAAGCAAGCACCGTGATCCGGCCTTTTCCGCACGCCAGACGAATCGCCGCAGGCACAGTCTCGCCCGAGGCAATCTCGCAGGACTGCAACACCGTGGCTTCCGCCGGATAGGCCAGTGGCAGCAGGTCGAAACCGTGACCGCGGTTCGTTTGATTCCCCGGCCCTGCGATGATGGAACGCTCCACGTGGAACATCGGGCCCGATACGCTCACGCCGCAAAGACTTCCGCCGAGCGGAGCGAGGTTCCCCGCGGTGAGCACAAGGTGTCCGCCTCCGTTCACATAGGCCTCCAGCTTGTCGCGAAGCTCGGTGTCGCCGCGGAGTCCACCCGCGATGACCACCACCGGGTACTGCGCCAGCACCCACCCGGGCGCATCGCTCAGGAGACAGTCGACGCTATCGCCAAAGGGCGTGGGCGTGAGGAATCCCGTCTCATCGTGAAAGAACGACGAGTCCTGGTAACCGGGATAGAAGAGATTCAAAGCGCCATCCGTGAGGTAATCACCGGATTCGTACGGGAGATTGCCCCACACCCGCAAGACGTCCGACGTGTACAGGTGTCTCGGAAAACTCCATCCCGCATAGAAATCGGTCATCAAGGCGATCGGCGTCAGCATGATCCCGGGCTGTCCATGCGTCTTCGCCCACTCCACCGCGGCCTGCTGAATGCGCCCGATTGGGGTCAGCTCTTCGCCGTTGAGCCAACCCGATTCAAAGCCCGCAAACATGCAGTTGTACAAGATGTGGCTGTACAGCAGCCGCTTCAGCAGGCTGAGGCTGGTGCCCTTCGTTGCTCCGTGGTCCTCGCCTTCGCCGCCGTAGGTCTTGTACCCCCAGCGGTTCCACACCGACGCGTTGCCAAACCAAGGCACGCCGTACTGTTTGCCCGCGCCGCGGATGAACGAGTAGTACACCTGGCCGTTCGGCAGGCCCTGGGCGGTCTCCGCGCCGATGAGAGTGTATACCCCTTCCTTGAGGAAGTAGTGTCCGAAATTGAGCGATACCAGCGTGGACATCTTGTTGCCCAGTTCATTGCACATCGCCTCGAAGTGGCGCTGGAAGTTGAGGTATTGCTCGACGCGGTCCCCCGAAATCGGATACATCTGGTTCGCGTAGCCGCCGACGTAGCGCCCATCCTGCTCGCCCACATCCATCCCGAGCCACCGCTCGCCGAGTGTCGACTCCAGCATGGTGAAGACCTCGGGCGACGGCTTGTACTGCTGCCAGTACCCGCCTGGGCCCGAACCTGGCACGTAGCCCCAGATATCGAAAAGGTAAAGGTTGCGCCGCTTGATCTCAGTGGCAAGTTCGTCGAGGTTGTCGGCGAAGACGATGGGGTAGGAGGGCCAGATGACGTCGCCCAGGTTGTGCGTAACCGTGTGCTTGTCGATCTCCTCGGCGTATCCCACAATCGAGTTGTCCTGCATGCCGAAGCCGCGCAGCGTGACAAAATGCGTGCGGTTGCCGAAGGTGTCCCAGGACGGGGGCTGCACATGACGCCGAGCGTAGTCCGGGTGTCCCCGGGGATCAAGCAGATGATCGTACACACGGAATGCACGCGTGCCGTCCGCTTCCGGGGAAGCGGGCGCTTGCGCCTGGATTCCGCCTACAACAAATGCCAGCATCCACAAACAATGCAGTCCCAATCTCCCGGTCATCGCGCTTCAACTCCTTCCCCAGTTCGGACACCGCACCCGAAGTTCATGTGCCCAGAGTGACCTAAGGCGTGGGTGACTTACAAGAACGGGGAACGTCCCATGCCCAGGGCTGTCCGGTTCACCCATAGCCGACGACTCCAGCCTGCTTCAGTCCGACTCTCTGAGGCGGAGCCCGGCGTTTTGCGGTGGAGTTTCGTGGACAAGTTTAGTCCTGATAATGATTTATGTGCACATTTGCGAGTGGCGGATCAAAGGACTGTAGTTTTAGAAACTTGTTGCGTACGCAATTATTTTATGCTAGAATAGTTGTGCTCGCAAACAAAGCCGCCCTCTCCTCACTGCGGGATTCCACCTGCAAGAAGTGACAGCGCTCGCGAGATGGCAGGCCCTATTTGCGCCGCTGGAGCAACCGAGATGTCCGAGAAAGAAGAGAAGCTCGACCTCGCATGGGAAATCACCATGACGGAAGGGCTTCTCCGGCGGATTCGATTCCGCCAGATGTTTGCGGGGGTGGAGGATGGCTGCATCCTGAAGTTGACGCCGCAGCAATGCTACATGGTGATGGTCCTCCATGAGCGGGGCAGCATGACCGTGCGCCAGTTGACGCAGGTGCTTTACGTGAATCCTCCCGCGGCCTCAACGATGGTGGACCGGCTGGTGGAAATGGGAATCCTCACGCGCGAGGAAAACCCGAAGGATCGCCGGGAAGTGCTCGTACGCGTGTCGCCGCATCACGAGGAGGAACTTCAAGGCATCAAGCGCCAGTTTTTGCAGACCGTGCTCGACATCTTCGACAAGATTGGCATCGAGCACGCGCGTATGTGGGGGGCCGTGTGCAGGCGGATTCAAGAGGCCTATGTTGAAGAACAGAAACCATAGCCGGGGCGCATTCTTCAAGCGGGGAGACCGCTGTCTACCGGTTTACAGTCGAACGGGAATCGAACATGTGGACGAAATTGGCCCCGACGCTCAGGGTGTGGGCGGGGGCGTTATTCGGATAGAAGTTCTGGAGGTACCGTATGCAGGTTAGACACACACGCGGGGTCATGGCCGCCATGGGGGTCTTAGGGGGTGTATTGGCGTTGACATTTCTTCTGGGATTGACGGGGAGCGCGCAGCCTCCCCAAGGCGGCGCGCCGCCTCCTCCGCCGGAAGTCGCCGTCTTGGAGATTCAGACGGAGAAGATCGCCTTGACCACCGAATTGCCCGGGCGAACTTCGGCATATCTGGTCGCGGAAGTGCGCCCCCAGGTGAGCGGCATCATACAGAGTCGCAAATTCACCGAGGGCAGCTTGGTCAAAGCAGGCGAAGTCCTCTACGAGATTGAACCGGCGCCGTACAAGGCTGCCTATGACTTGGCGGTGGCAGCGCTTGCACGGGCTGAGGCCAATGTGCCGCCCATCGAATTGATGGCCGAGCGCCAGAAGGATTTGGTGCCCACCGGCGCGGTCAGCCACCAGGACTACGACGAGGTGATCGCCCGCTTGAAGCAGGCCAAGGCCGAAATCGAATACAGCAAGGCCGCGGTCGAAAGCGCGCGGATCAACCTGGATTTCACGCAGATCAAGGCGCCGATCTCCGGGCGTATCGGACGCTCCAACGTAACTGTGGGCGCGCTCGCCACAGCGCACCAGGGGCCCGCGTTTGCCACTATCCAACAGCTCGATCCGATCTACGTCGATGTGACCCAGTCCACGGCCCAGTTACAACGCCTGCAGAGCCGCCTGAAGAGCGGCCAGCTCAGCATCGACGAGGTGACAGCGGATCAGGTGCAGCTCGTGCTGGAAGACGGCACACTGTATCCGTCCGAGGGGAAGCTGCAGTTCCGCGACGTTACCGTGGATCCGACCACCGGCTCGGTTATCCTGCGGATTCTCTTCCCCAACCCCGACGAGTCTCTTCTGCCGGGCATGTTCGTTCGCGCCGTCCTCAAGGAAGGGGTCAAGGAGCAGGCCATTCTAGTTCCCCAACAGGCCGTTACGCGCAACCCGCGAGGAAATCCTCTGGTCATGCTCGCGACTGCCGATAACAAGGTTGAACAGCGTATGCTCACGTTGGACCGGACCGTCGGCGATCGCTGGCTTGTTTCAGCAGGCCTTACACCAGGAGACCGGGTGATCGTGGAAGGCCTGCAGCGAATCCGGCCCGGCGCCGACGTGAGGCCCGTTACGTGGGAGGCAGGCCAAGCCCAGCCGTCCGCGGAAGGACCGGGCGCTCCTCCAGCAGCGTCAGGAGCCGCTCCCGAAGAAGACACCTCCAAACCCGCGCCCCAAGCAAACTGACGGAGCCATACGATGTTATCAAGGTTCTTTCTGGAGCGCCCCGTGTTTGCGTGGGTCATCGCGATTATCTTGATGGTGGCCGGAGGTTTGGCCATCTACCAGCTCCCCATATCCCAATATCCGCCGATCGCACCTCCTTCGATATCCATCACGGCGTTCTATCCGGGCGCTTCCGCTGAGACGGTCGAAAACGCCGTTACGCAGATCATCGAACAGAAGATGACTGGTTTCGACAAGATGCTGTACCTGTCGGCGAGCAGCGATTCGTCGGGGTCCGCACGCGTTGAATTGACCTTCGCTCCGGGAACAGACCCGGACCTTGCCTGGGCGCAAGTGCAGAACAAGCTGCAACTCGCCATGGCAAGCCTGCCGGAGGTCGTGCAGCGCCAGGGCGTTCGAGTCAGCAAAAGCACGCGAAACTACCTGTTGATAGTTGGTTTGATTTCGGAAGACGGCAGCATGGACGCGGCCGACCTGCAGGACTACGCCGTATCCAATTTGGAACGGGTGCTCTCGCGCGTGCCCGGCGTGGGTGAAGTCGAGATCTTCGGCGGGCAGTATTCCATGCGTGTCTGGATCAACCCGGACAAGCTCACGGAATACCAGATGACGTTTCAGGATGTCGTCTTGGCCATGCGCTCCTACAACGTCCAGGTTTCCGCGGGACAATTCGGTGGCGCGCCTGCCGTTGAAGGCCAGCGCCTGAACGCGGCCATTATTGTCCAGAGCCTGCTCAAGACCCCCGAGGAGTTTGCCGCGATTCCGCTTCGCACCAATCCAGACGGCTCGTTCGTGCGCGTCGCGGATGTGGGAAGGGTCGAACTCGGAAAGGAAGGCTACGACGTTGAAGTCAGCAGCAACGGGCTACCATCTACGGGGTTGGCGGTCCGCCAGGCCGCCGGGGCCAACGCGCTCCAGACGGCCAATAACGTGCGCGCCAAACTCGATGAGATGAGCCGCTTCTTCCCACCGGGTCTGAAGGTGATCTACCCGTACGACACCACGCCGTTCGTCCGGGTGGCCATCATGGAAGTGGTCAAGACCCTTTTCGAGGCAATCCTGTTGGTGTTCCTGGTGATGGACCTCTTCATGGGCAACATGCGGGCAACGCTCATTCCGACTATCGCCGTGCCTGTCGTCATCCTGGGTACCTTTGCCGTCCTCGGCATGCTGGGCTTCTCCATCAACATGCTCACCATGTTCGGTATGGTGCTGGCCATCGGGCTCTTGGTGGACGATGCCATCGTCGTGGTCGAAAACGTGGAACGCGTCATGGCCGAGGAAGGCATTCCGCCGTTGGAGGCTACCCGCAAGTCGATGGACCAGATCACCAGCGCCCTGATCGGTATCGGGCTGGTGCTTTCGGCCGTGTTCGGCCCGATGGCCTTCTTCACCGGGTCCACTGGCGTGATCTACCGCCAGTTCTCGGTGACGATCATCGCGTCCATGCTCCTGTCCGTGGTGGTGGCCTTGATCCTCACACCGGTACTGTGTGCATCGCTTCTCAAGCCGGTGCCCAAGGGTCACACGCCCGCGGAAGGCGGACTCTGGCTTTTCCGTCCGTTTTTCCGCTGGTTCGACCGGGCCTTCTTTGCATTCCGCAGTCTCTATCTGAGAATCGTGTCGCTATCCTTGTCCATGAAGTTCGCGTTCATCGTCGTTTTCGCACTCATCGTGGCGGGGACGGGATACCTCTTCCGGCAGATGCCTTCCGCCTATCTTCCCGATGAAGACCAGGGCATCCTCATGATGCAGGCCTTGCTGCCCGCGAATTCGACCATGGAACAGACCAAGGCGGTGCTCCAGCAAGTGCAGGACTACTTCCTGAATGAGGAAAGCGAAGCCGTGGAACGCGTCATGATGATCTGCGGCGCAAGCTTCTCGGGAAGAGGCCAGAACTCCGGCATGGCCTTCGTGAAGTTAAAGGACTGGGACCTTCGCGATCGGCCCGAACTGCGCGTGAGCGAAGTGGCGGGAAGAGCCATGGGCAGGTTTTCCCAGATCCGTAACGCGATGGTGTTTGCCTTCGCGCCGCCCGCCGTCGTCGAATTGGGACAGGCCAAGGGTTTCGACTTCCAGTTGCTGGACCGCGGCGGACTGGGTCACGAGCAACTGATGGCTGCCCGCAACCAGCTCCTGGGTATGGCGGCCCAGGATCCCACCATGGCCAAAGTGCGCCCCAATGGCTTGGAGGATGTCCCCGAGTACCGCATCGACGTGGACTGGGAGAAAGCCGGCGCGCAGGGAATCCCCATCACTTCGATTCACAACACCATTTCCGCGGCCTTCGGCAGCGCGTACGTCAACGACTTCATCCAGGGCGGACGTGTCAAGAGGGTGTACGTCCAAGCCGACTCGCCGTACCGCATGCTGCCACAGGACCTCGAGAAACTCTATGTACGAAGCAATGCCGGCACCATGGTGCCCTTCTCATCTTTTGCGACGGGCCATTGGACCACAGGCTCTCCAAAACTCGAGCGCTTCAATGGATTCCCCTCCATCAACATTCTTGGTGAAGCCGCGCCGGGACGCAGCTCGGGTGAGGCCATGGCGGCGATGGAAGAATTCGTCAAGAAGCTGCCGCAGGGCATCGGCTACGACTGGACCGGTCTCTCCTACCAGGAGCGGCAGGCGGGCGCACAGGCTGCGCCGTTGTACGCCTTCTCGGTTCTGGTGATCTTCCTGTGTCTGGCGGCCCTCTATGAGAGCTGGCCAATCCCCATCTCGATTCTGTTAGCCTTGCCGCTGGGCGTGTTGGGGGGCGTATTGGCTTCCACCTATCGTGGCTTGCCCAATGACGTCTATTTCCAGATCGGCTTGCTCACCACGCTTGGTCTGACCACCAAGAACGCCATCCTGATCGTGCAATTCGCAAAGACGCGCGTCGATGAAGGTATGGACCTGATCGAAGCGACGTTGGAAGCCGCGCGGCTTCGGCTGCGTCCCATCGTCATGACCTCGCTGGCGTTCGGGTTTGGCGTTCTTCCGCTGACGTTGGCGACAGGCGCGGGCGCCGGCGCCCAGAAAGCAATTGGCACGGCGGTGCTCGGAGGCGTGGTGACCGCCACCTTCCTGGTGACGGTATTCTCGCCGCTCTTCTATGTGCTGATTCAAAAGAACTTCGGAAAGAAGCGCAAACTTCAGCCGGCGGACACGATCGAGCCAGAATCCCCCGAGGTGGTCTGAGATGAACAGGACTAAGTTGACCCCGCCTGCGATGTCATCGCCACGCGCAGTACGGCGCGGCGAAGCCAAAGGTGGTTCACAGGGAAGAGGCGTGACTATGAGAATTGTTCCCTTAATGACACTGGCCATCCTGGCCGCCCTGCTCTCGGGTTGCATGGTTGGACCCGACTACAAGGCGCCCGACCTCGCCCCGCCGGAGCAGTGGAGCGAGCCGCTCGAAGGAGGGGCGTCGGCCAATGCCCCCACGTTTGAAGAGTGGTGGGCGGTCTTCGGAGATGAGATGCTGAATTCCCTGGTGAAGCGCGCGGCCGCAGGCAGCTACGACCTCCGGGCCGTTGAGGCGCGCCTGAGGGAAGTGCGGACGTATGAGGATGTGGCGGGCGCCGCATTGTGGCCGCAGGTCAACGCGAACGCTGCCTACCAGCGGTCGCAAACGCAGGAGATCGAAACGCCCAAGGCGCGCAAGAGTTCCGCATCGGTGACCCTTACGCCAAACGGCTTGGCGGGCGTGTCGATCAGCCGCTCGCCATTCGGCAGCGCCGGGCCGAGCTTCACCACGGTTCCCGACTTGACCGGAGAAGGCAATTCGTCCCTGACGATCCGCAGCGGGTCCGGCGTCAGCACGCAGATGCCCGACCGCCAGAACGACCTGTACCGGGCAGGCTTCGACGCCACGTGGGAACTGGATGTCTTTGGCGGTATCCGCCGTGAAATGGAAGCGTCTCGGGCCGACACGCAGAGCGTCGAGGAACTGCGTCGCGACGTCCTCGTGTCCGTTGCCGCGGAAGTCGCACGTAATTACTTCATTCTGCGATCCTCTCAGAACCGGCTCGAGATCGCGAACAAGAATATCGACGCCCAGACGCGCAGCCTCGACTTGGCGCGCTCCCGGTTTGAGCGCGGACTCACCAGTGAATTGGACGTCAAGTTCGCCGAGGCGGAACTGGCCTCGTCCAAGTCCGTGGTACCCAGCCTTGAGGCTTCGATCCAATGGGCCATTCACCGTCTCGGTGTGCTGATTGGCAGCACGCCGGGCGCGCTGCAGGAGGAGCTGGCGGCGAAAGCTCCCCTTGCGAAGACGCCTCCGGAAGTGCCGGTCGGGCTGCCCGTCGACATCATCCGACACCGTCCCGATGTGCGGTCGGCTGAACGCGCGATTGCCGCCGCCACGGCCCGCATCGGCGCGGCGAAGGCGGACCTGTATCCGCACTTCGTGCTGACCGGTTCTCTGACGGGGTCGAGCAGCACGTTCGACGGGATCACCCGGGGCGCGAACACGCTCTGGTCGTTTGGACCCGGTATCCGCTGGCCCGTCTTCGACGGTGGGCGCATCCGCGCCAACATCCGCGTCCAAGACGCCCGGCAGGAGCAGGCGATCGTGGCCTACGAGCAAACGGTGATGTTGGCATTGGAAGAAGTGGAGAACGCATTGGTCGCCTATGCGAAGGAACAGAACAGGCTGTTATCATTGCGGGAAGCTGTCGAGGCCAACCGGCGCGCGCTCGAGATTGCAAAGCAACTCTATGACAATGGACTCGTCAATTTTCTCAACGTGATTGACGCCGAACGCTCCCTGTTCGCGAACGAAGATCAACTGACGCAAAGCGAGACCGTGGTGCTGACCAATCTGGTGGCGCTGTACAAGGCGCTCGGCGGCGGATGGGAACAGTTCTATCCCGAGCAGGACCCGGCGGAGGACTCAATAGAAGAGGGCCAAGAGGCGCCCGTGCAATAGCGTGGCCTCCTGTCCCGGGATGGCACCGATGCACACGGGGTGACGGAACGGAGAATGAACGTGAACACACCCGATACGACACCGCACCTGGATACGGCCCGGCCTCCGGACATGGAGGAGCGCATCCGTGCGCTGAAGGCAAGCCGCGAACGCATCCTCATTCGCCTCGTGACCGCTATATCCCGGAGTTGCAGCATCTATGGCGCCAGGACAATTCGTCACCTTGGCCTGAGTATCAGCCAGATCATCGTGCTCGGCGAGGTGCTCGGCAACAACGGCTGCCGGCAGGAGGAACTTCGCGTTTACGTTGCCCTCGACAAGGGGAACGTGACGCGCGCGCTGCAACGTTTGGAGGAAATGGGTCTCGTCACACGCAAGAATGACCCGGCGGACCGCCGCGTGGTCCGCGTGTATGTTACGGAAAAGGCGCTCTCAATCGAGGGCGAGTTGTTCACGCTTGCCGGGCTTCTTGACGACAAACTGACGGCCGGCTTCTCGCGCGAAGAGCGCGAGACGCTGATAAACTATCTTCTCCGCATGGAGGCTACCGCGAGGGCCTTGGCCAGAAGTGACGATGCGCAGGCGGAGCCCGAGTCTTCCTAACCGCGAGGCCCCGCGCTTCTCGGGACATCGCGGGGTCACGCCTTTGACGCGCACCGACGCAATTGGGAGTCCTTTGGGTGGTTGGCGCCTGGAATGAAGAACATCCCCCTACACCCTTCAAAGGGGGGACTTGTGCAACACTATAGCTGTAGTATTAGAAACGCCTTGAGGGTAACGCGTGGACTTTGGGGGCGATGAACACGCGGCCCGAAGGGCACGCGCTCCGCGTCCCCCTTCGAAGGGGGCAGGCCCGCAGGCCCGAGGGGGATGTGAAGCCAACAGATAGTCTCTCGTTGGAATCCGCCTACACCTGATGCCGCTGTTCGCGCGATCATGTTACACTCCGTTTCGTCGCAATAAGGGAATTGAGGCCTGCCAAGGCCGCCGCACTGGGGAGGAGAGTCCTTTGAGAAAGCAGACAGTTGAGCAGATGGGGGTGTGCAGTTGGTC
This sequence comes from Candidatus Hydrogenedentota bacterium, assembly GCA_020847495.1. Taxonomy (GTDB): domain Bacteria; phylum Hydrogenedentota; class Hydrogenedentia; order Hydrogenedentales; family SLHB01; genus JAHDWY01. The sequence goes on from JADLCA010000184.1 coordinate 10,260, forward strand.
GCTCCAGGCCACGGGACCCCGGGATTTGGCCGGGAAAGTGAACGCGCTCGGCCTCAAGAAGGTGCAGCTCGGCCTCACGCCGCACCGCGATGATCCCGGTGCTTGGGATGGCGTGCAGGAAATCCTGGCCGAATCCGGCATCGAGATTGTCTCCGGCATGTACTCGACCGTTGGCGAGGATTACACCACGCCGGAAACCATCCGCCGGACCGGCGGAGTCGTTCCTGACGAGCACTGGGAGGAGAACCTCGAACTGGCTCAAATCACCGCCGCAAAGGCCAAGGCGATGGGGTTGACCGGCGCGAACGCGCACGCGGGCTTTCTGCCTCATGACCCGAAGGACCCCGATTTCGACAAGCTGAGCCTGCGCGTGGCCACGCTCGCCGAAGTGTTCGGCGCGAGCGGCGTTTCGCTCTATCTGGAAACCGGTCAGGAAACCGCGCAGACCCTGCTGGCGTTTCTCAGTGAGATGAAAGAGCGCGGCGTGAAGAACATCGCGGTCAACTTCGACCCCGCCAACATGATCCTCTACGACATGGATGAGCCCATCGAAGCCCTGCGCGTGCTCGTGCCGCACGTGAGGCAGGTCCACGTCAAGGATGCCAAGCGCACGCGCGTCAAAGGCCAATGGGGAGAAGAGGTCGTCGTGGGCACGGGCGAAGTGGACTGGGTCGCCTTCGTGCGGATTCTCGCCGAGGCGGACTTCGAAGGCGGCTACATCTTCGAGCGCGAAGCTGGCAGCGATCGCGTCGGCGATATTGCGCAGGGTATCTGCGCACTGACCGCCGCCATGAAGCAAGTGGGGGGATGACGCGCGGCGAACCACGAAGAGAAGAGATTCACCACGAAGCCACGAAAGGCACGAAAGAAGAGAACCGTGTCTTTCGTGACGTTCTTCATAGCCCTCGATCGGGGAGTTCAAACTCGCAAGGTTGAGTAAGGACGGCTTCGCCTGCGCGGTGAAATCATCTTGAAAATTCGGGTTTGATTTCGAATGAAACAGGTTAAGAACGCAATGCCGTTTCCGCATTCGCGAGGATGACGATCCCGCCGTTTCCAAGAGGGTGAGATGCGTGCAGCGACTTGTATATTTCCAAATCTCCATGCGCCAAGCGTCCGGTGAGTGCCAGACTACATGAGCGGTCAGTGACCCTGAGGAGTCTCACCTACTCACTCGGAGGGGTTGCCACAGGGATGTCGTAGATGACCAAGTCCGGTTCCAGGAATCTGCCAATGACCTTGGCTTTGCCGGCAGGGTCGGCGATGGTTGAGGCACCGCTGTGCAGGTAGCCCTTCCAGTCGCCTCCGGCGACTTCGGAAAGCGCGGTGTTAGTGCCGACTACCCAGAGCTTGGTCTTGCTGGCCACGTTCTTGATGTGGTTGATGAAGGCCACTCCGTTGTCGAGGAGGTCCTCTTGTTTCTCCGCAAAACCGTGCGGGGTGATTAGCAGCCACGCTCCTTGGTCTGCAACCTTCTGCGGATGCACGATATTGAAGTTATCGGCGCAGATCGTCACGCCCACGCGTCCAAACTCGGTATCCACCACCTTGATGTCTCCCGAATTTCCTGCGTCGTATAGGTGGGCCGTAAGCTTGGGGAGCGTGCTGATCTTCCTGTGCTTGAGCACGATGGCGCCCGAGCGGTCGATGAGGATTGCGGAGTTGAAGGTTTTCTCACCGTCCTTCTCGAGACATCCACCGCAAATCCAGACGTTGAGTTCTTTCGCAAGATTCGACAGCAGGTCGGTATACGCACCGGGAATGGGCTGGGCGTTTTCGCGCGCTTTCTGATAGAGCCAGCCGAGATCGGCTGCCTCGGGCAAACAAACCAAGTCCGCCTTCTGGTCCGCCGCTTCCCGGATGCTCTTCTCCGCGCGCCGCGTGTTTTCCGCAAGGTCACCGTCGATCACATCCATCTGGATCATGGCCACGCGCAGTCCAGGATGTTGAACAGCGCCTTCCGCCGCGGCCAGAGCGACTTGAGCCTGAGCAATCACGATCGACTCCTTTTCCATTTCCCCGGCGGCCCCACATATGCCGGTCGCAAGGAGCATGAGGACTAGCCAGAACACGCGGGATCGCGGACTGCGATTCGCCGCGCCCCTGTCCGCCGCACGTATCGCCCGCTTTGGGTTTGCGGTCGCGCGCGACAAGGCATTAGTGCCGGGCCCGAATGCGCTGACGGATTTCATTGGCTTCGCCCTCCGTGCGTGACTACGCCGTCAATAGTACCGTCGGCGGGGGGAGTGCGCAAACGCAAGGGCTAAAGGGGCAGACTGATCGTCCCCTGGGAACGCCGCACATATTCACGCTACAGAGGAAAGAGAAAGACTATCTACCCTTCTTGCTAGCGGTGTCCGCAAATCTTTGCAGTTCGGCTTCCTGGATTTCGTAGTCGCCAAGATGCGCCCTCATCAGGCTCTTCCACAGCTTGCCATGGTTAGGAACGTGTACGTGCAACAGTTCGTGTACGATGACGTAGTCCTGAAGCCCCTGGCGAAGTTTGAGCAGATCGATATCGAAAGTCAGTCGTCCTGCCGTTGAGAATGATGCCCACTTCTTGCGCATGGGCCGAACTGCCACGGTCAAAACACGAGCATCCAATTTTCTCGCCCAGTCCAGCACTCGGGCCTTGAACCGGCGCTTATTCTTGTCCAGATCTTTCATTCTCTTGCTCAAGTACAACCAAGCCGCGAAAAGAGGTCATCAACAATTGCCGTAACCCGATCCAAGTCGTCCAACTCCGCGCACACCGCAAATGTCACCGCTTTCCGCAATTCCCGAAGCTCCGCTTCGCTGACCCGCCAGTGGGGAAATTCGACAAATGCCTTCGCGACGTTCTGACTCACCCCTTCCGCGTTACCTATACCCGCTTCCCGTAGCGCCGTGAATACGTAGAACTGCAACGCGTCACAGCCCATCTGCGCCTGCACGCGCTTCCTCTCCTGGTCTTTTCGTATCTCCGCAAACAACTCTTCCAACGCTTCCTGAGTTGATACTTGGCGGTTTTCGTAGCTTTCTTGTACCAGCTTTGCCCGCTCCGCCATGGCAATCAGGAACGGATCGTCCGATTGCTCCTCCGCGGTCTTCTCAATGCTCTTGATCAAATTGATGACCTTGGTATCGTCGCCATCATGCTTCCGCTTGATCACTTCAATGGTCTCGGCGTCAATGGCTACGAAATCGTTCACTGCGGCGATTGGGCTCGACGTCACGTGCTTTTGGACCAGTTCACTGGTCTTACGCTGAAAGGCTCTGTCAACGTAAACCTTCTTGCTGTAAGCGTTCGCCACCACCGCATAGACTGAGGCGAGGGAGGTGTAGTCGTCGATGTAGGGCCGAAGGAACGCGTCAGGGGAGATAATCTCATAGAGCATCTCCAGTTCCTTGAATTCCTTGAAGAACTCCTTGCGGCGATCCTTGTCGCGGAAGTGCTCGATCAGATCGTCCACGTCCTTATCATTGAATCCGCGCGTGACCAACTTCAGGTACCCAGGCGCCTTTTGCTCCATTTTGTTCTTGAACAGCACTCTGAGCAGGCCCAAATCCTTCACGATGGCATTGACCTCATCACTGTCGAAGGCCAGCGCTTTTTCCAGCTTGTCGAATATGCCGACGAAATCCAATACGAAACCGTGGGGCTTCCGCGTTTCGTGGCCGTCGCCATCGTCTACCTCGTACGGCCGGTTCACGCGGGCGATGGCTTGGAGCAGCGTATGGTCACGCATTGGTTTGTCCAAGTACATGGCATAAAGAACTGGGGCGTCAAAACCGGTGAGCAGTTTCTCCGTCACGATCAGAATCTTGGGGAGTTGTCCGCTGCGGGCGAAATCCTTACGAATCTGCTTTTCTTTCTTGTCGTCGATGTGGAACGCCTTGAGTTCCTCCGGGTCATTGTTGCTTCCCGTGTAGACGACCGCTGAATACTCGGGTGGAAGATAACGGTCCAACGCTTTCTTGTATTTGGCGCAGGCCGGCCGGTCTACGCCCACCAGGAATGCCTTGTACCCCAGGGGTTCGACATTCTGTACGTAGTGCTCCGCAACGTACCGGGCGATCATGTCCACCCGCTCATTTCCCTTCAGGAAGTTCTTCAGGTTTACGGCCCGGTCAAGGATCTTGTGGAGCTCCTCGATGTCCGTAATGCCTTCGGTCTCGGCTATTGACCAGAACTCCTTCTCCATCAGGTCAGGCCTGGCCAGCATCTCGTTGGGCGCGAGGTTGTAGTACAGCGGGAGCGTGGTGCCATCTTCGATGCTTTCACTGATCGAATACTTGTGCGTGTAACCGCCCGGATCAGCCGTGCCGAAGGTTTTGAAGGTCCCCTTGCCGTAAGCGGTCAGGTCTACCGGCGTACCGGTAAACCCGATGAACACGGCGTTAGGCACGCCCGCCATGAGGTAGTTGCCCAGGTCACCGCCGGTCGTGCGGTGGGCTTCATCAATGAGGACGAAGATGTTAGACCGCTTGTTCAAGTCCGCTGGCATACCCTGGAACTTGTGAATCATCGATACAATGATGCCGCGATAGTCGTTCCGTAGGAGCTTGTTCAGCGTGGCGATGCTGTGGGCATGCTGAACATTCTGGAGTCCCAGCGCCGCGAGGTTCCGCAGCATTTGATCCTCCAGTTCATTGCGGTCGATGAGCATCAACACGGTGGGCTTGTCGGCTGCCGGGGCCTTAAAGAGCAATTCCGCCGTCTTGATCATCGTGTAGGTCTTGCCGCTGCCCTGCGTGTGCCAGACCAGCCCGCGCCGTTCTTCGGGCTTGGGCGCGGCGGTCAGGCACCGGTCTACCACCTTCTCAACAGCAGTCGTCTGATGCTGCCGGAGGATGAACTTCTGAAGTTGCTCGTCCTTCTCCGCGAACAGGATGTAGTCCTTGAGGACACACAATACATGGGCCGGATCGCAGAAGCTCTTGACCTTGGCTTCGAGATTGCCCTTTTGGTCGTTCTTCCAATTGAAGATGTTCCGGCGGATCAAGTTCCACGTTACGCCGTACGAAAAGCCGATAGCCTCGGTGGCCGTGAAGATCATCTCGGGTACAAAGAGTTCCGGCGTCTCATTGTGGTAGCGGCGGATCTGGTCCACGCCGAGGGCAATGGCCTCGTCCTTGGTGGCGTTCTTGCACTCGATAGCGAGCACGGGGATTCCGTTGATCAGGAAGACGACATCCTCGCGCGTGCCGTATTTGCCGTTGTGTACGTAGAACTCTTCAGTGACCTCGTAGACGTTGTTTCCCGGGTTCGCGTAGTCGATGACAACGAGATTCCGCTCCCGTTTGGCCTTGTCATCGTAGTAGGTGGTCGCGTTGCGCAGGTACGCCAGAAGATCGCGGTTTCCTTCGATTGTTGCGCGCAGCCGTCGTAAGCCGCTGGCCAGTGCGCCTGGGGCTTCTGCATATTCCGGATTAAACCTGCGAACCTGGGATTCGAGCAGGTCGTCGAAGTACAGGGATGCATCAGCCGCCTGTTCCCCGGGCGTGGCTTTAGTGTGGTCAAACCCGCGCCGCTGTTCCGCCTCCGAGCGGGGCACATAGTCCCAGTCGATATCCTGCGCGTATGCGAGGATACGGGCCTGGACGGTCTTGTGCTCGCCCGGTTTCGCAGCCATTACGCGACTCCCGCTGGCTCGGCGATCTCGCTAAGTGTGGAAAGATCGAGATCGTGGACCCGGATCTGCGCGGTCATGAGTTGGTGGAGGAGCGTGCGGAAGAGCCCTCGGAGAACGCCAAGCTGGTGCTGTCGCACAGAATGGACATTGTCGATCTGATTGATGGAACCGATAATCTCATCCTGCTCGTCGGGTGCCGGTGTCGGGACTACAAATCCACGAAGGCGTGAGGCACTGATGTTGCTTTGGCTCACAGCGCGGGACGCGATTCCTTTAAGCCGCGATTGTGTGGCATCCCAGTTGAAGTAGTGATTTAGAAATGCCGGACGCAGACTCTCTGTGTGAGTTCGTAGCCGAATCAGGTAGGAGGCGAAAACATATTCGCCCGACAACTCGAAGATCGCAGTGCGCCCGACAAGCTCGAAGCTGTTCGTCCGATTGAAGAGGACGTCCTCGGGCTCAACCTTGAATTTCAGAAGATCGGACTTTGCGATACTGACCATCTGAAGATTGTTGGGAACGATGCGCCCATCGACTTGATTCGTCATCCGCAAAATAGGTGTAGCACCGTCCTCCGTGCCTTTCACGGAAAGGCCGTATTGAGCCGCGATTAGGTGCCTGCTGAGACGCTCAACAGTCCAACTCTCTGGCACGGGGCCGATCTCGGTCTGTTTCTGAGGCTCGCCGCGGGTGCCCTCAGTAAAGAGTTTGTGCATGAGGGCCTTCTTGAGTTCGGCGGTCAGGGCGATCAGCCGTTCCTGCCGTTCGATGGCCTGCTGCACCGCCAACAGCACCGCCGCGATCTGTCGCTGCTCGTCTAGTTCAGGTCGAGGGATCGATTTCTCCTTGAGGAGCGTGTAGTGCCGATTATACCCGCGACTAGGGACATCGAGCGCCAGCGCTGCGTAATAAAAGAACCGCGCGTCGAAGAGTTCTGAGTTTGGCTTGAGCACCTTTGTTCCATCCGCCCCAAGAACAAATGGGAAATCGATGTACTTGAAGCATCGAGTGTGATCCCCAAAGATTACGTAGGGCAGCCCCTCTGTGATAAGTCGACCAGCATCGTCGGTGTACCCCGCGATAAAGGTCTGGCCCTGATCAACGACGGGAAACCGCCCAAGAATCAATATGTCAGCCGTGTTGATTTGGTTTGTCCGGCCGATTTTGTGTTTTACAAGGCATTTCGGTAAAGGAACGTGATTCCACATCGAAACTACCGCCCTATCTTTTCAAGGACGATGCGAAGTGCCGCATTCGCCTCCGCCGCTTCTGCGTCTAAGGTTTTCAACTCGTCCAGGATCTCCGCAATTGGCCGGTGTTTCTCCGCGTCCGCGATGTGGATGTAGCGGGACGGTGAAATGTTGTAGTCCTCCATCGCAACGCGATCGCATGAGACTATCTTGGCAAACTTCTCTTCTTCCTGCCAGGAGAGAAAGGTTGAGGCGATACGGTCGATGCCCGCTTCCGGGATATAGTTCTTGGGGTCACCCTTTTCAAAGACCTGGCTCGCGTTCACGAGAATGAGCTTGTTCCGGCGATTCTTGGGTTTTGCCTTGTGGAGAAAGAGTAAGATGCCGGGAGCGCTCGTGTTGTAAAAAAGGTTTTCGGGCAGGTATATCACGCCTTCGATGAGGTCTTGCTCCACGAACCATTTGCGTACATCCTTCTCCTTGTTCCGGTTGGCGTTGCCGCTGCCCCGAGAGGCTGCTCCGGTGTCGAGCACAATGGCGGCGCGCCCCGTGTCGTTCAGCGACGCGAGCATGTGTTGCGCCCAGCCCCAGTCCGCCGACTGTTTGCCGGGGAAGCCTGCGCCCTTCGGGAAGCGGCCCAGTTCATCGGCGTCGTAATCTGCCTCCGTGAACCAGTCCTGATTCCACATGGGATTCGCTATGACTCGGTCAAAGGTTCGGAGTTTGTTTCTCTTGCGAAACTTGGGGTTCTTGAAAGAGTCTCCGATTTCGATTTCCCCTTCCATGTCGTGAATGATCATGTTCATGTTGGCCATGGCCCAAGTCGTGGGGACGTATTCCTGACCAAACATCTGGAGTGGGGCGTATTTGGACTTGCTGCGCAGCGCCATCTTGTCTTCCAGCGCGCGCTCACATGCAATCAGCAATCCAGCGGACCCGCAACAGGGATCGTAGACGCTCATGCCGGTGTCGGGGTCCATGATTCGTGCCATGATCTGCGCAACTTCCGGGGGCGTAAAGAACTCGCCTGCGGATTTGCCGCCACCTTCAGCAAACTTCCGGATGAGATATTCGTAGCTCCGGCCGATGATGTCGGCCTCAACGTCCTTGAGTCCCAGGCGCTTTTCGCTGACGCGTTCGATGAGATTGGAGAGTCGGTCATCCTCGATATCACGTTGCCCGTGGGTGGTCGCATTAAAGTCCATCCGATCGATAATGCCTTTCAGCGCGGGATTGGCCTCGGCGATGGCTTGAAGGTACGTTGTCAGACTTTCCCCGATTTTGTCGGCGAGTTTGCGGATGACGGACCAGACGGGATCGTTCGTGTTCTGGGGCTTGAGGGGCAGGTAGAAACGGACGAGTTTGTGGTCCCTCTCGACGAGTTTGAATGCCTTATCCCGTGATCCAACCTGCTCCGCAATGCGATTCAGTTCATCATCGAAAACATCGCACAGCCGTTTGGTGAAGATGAGCGGGAGGATGAAGTCCTTGAACTTGGGCGCTTCCTGGGCCCCCCGAATACTACACGCGGCATCCCAAATCCACGATTCGAGGGACTTGTCATTTCCAATCTGGCGAGCCATTGGTACCTTTCCCGTTCTTGCGAGCGAAGCCCATACGTGCCTGCAAATCTCCCACTAGCATAGAGTCTCGAATTGGGGACGACAATAGCACGGAGAGCACGCCCGGCGCGGAAGGCGCAATGCCGGAAACCATGGCCGATAGTTTGCCGCGTACCTTGCCAATACGGCATCCCTGGCATCGGAAAGCTGGTGCCTGGCGGTCCCAGGGGACGACAGCGCAACGCGCTGGTCACTCCGGGAAGAGCACGCTGACGCTTTCGCGGTTGTGGATGCGGCGGATGGCTTCGGCGAGGAGTGGGGCGACCGTGACGACCTCCACCTTCTCAGAAAGCGGTCCCGGTTGGGTTTCGATGCTGTCGGTGACGAGCAGCCTCTCGATGAGGCTGGTGTCGATTTTTTCTTTCGCGTTGGGAGAGAACACGCCGTGCGTCACGGCCGCGTAGACGGCTTTCGCCCCGTTTTCCATCAGTTTTTCGGCGATCTCCACGAGCGTGCCCGCGGAAATCGTGAAATCGTCGACGACGATCGCGGTCTTGTCTTTGACGTCCCCGATGATCTGGAGGACTTCCGCGGACTCGTCGTGAGCCGCGCGTTCCTTGTCGCCCACGGCCATGGAAACCTTCAGAAACGACGCGTACTTCCGCGCCTGCTTCACGAACCCAGTGTCCGGCGAAACCACAATGAGATTGCTCAGCTTCTTGGATTGTATCGCCTTGCCCAGCACGGGAAGCGCGTAGAGGTCGTCTACCGGCACCTTGAAGAAACCCTGGATCTGCGGCGCGTGCAGGTCGAGCGTGACCACGCGGTCGGCGCCCGCCACCTCGATAGCGTCCGCGCAAACCCGAGCCCGTATGGCGACCCGCGGCTCATCCTTCTTGTCGCCCTTCGCGTAGCTGAAGTAGGGCATGACGACCGTTACGGTTTCCGCGCTGGCGCGTTTGAATGCGTCGATCCAGAACAGCAACTCCACGAAGTTATCGTTGGCGGGGAAAGCGGTTGACTGGATCAGGTAGACCCGGCGCCCGCGAACGTTCTCCTGGATCCGCACAAAGAGGTTGCCTTCGGAGAAGCGGAGAACCTCACTCTTGCCTACTTCCACCCCAAGGTACGATGCGATATTCTGGGCGAGTTTCGGACTGCCCGACCCCCCAAAAATCAGAATCCCGTCTGGTGACACGACGCCGCCCTTCTTTCCTTCACGGTTAAACTGCCAGGAACGCCCCTTCCGGATGGTATACTACGTGATATGGGCTCGGGGAATAAACCCGGCACACCAAGCAGGACGCCTGTGCGCGAGGGTCCCGCAAGTAATGGACTATTCTGAACCACCGTCGCAGCGCCCGAGTGCGCATTCGCATCTGCTTGATCAAGAGGCAAGTCTCGCCATGGCGGCGAGATAGAGAGTAAACGGCTTCCAAGCAAGGCGGACGGACCTCAGGGTGGATTGTGGGCCTGCCGGGTACGGGAACCTGAGCCGGGCAAGCCATATATAATCCCCGATTTGCGTGGTCTATCGGGTTGATCGACGGTACACGATATGCTACACTCCCACCCCAATTCGATAGCAATTGCGTCGATTTTGACAGAAGAGACGCACAAGCCTGTACCCGGGAGACACGGCTGCCTTTTATCTCCCTGGTATTGGTGGTCCCGCAAGGGGCTACCCCCTCCGGAATGTATGGAGAAAGGACGGTTCAGTTGTCCAGCAGAAGAATATCTCGAAGTGGTTTGTACGAGCCATTTTATGAGCACGACGCCTGCGGCGTGGGGTTCGTGGCGAATCTGACCGGGCGGGCGACCCATACGATCATCCGCCAAGGCATCCAGATTTGCGAAAACCTTGAGCACCGTGGCGCTTGCGGCTGTGACCCGGAGACCGGGGACGGGGCGGGCATGCTCATCCAGCTCCCCCACCGGCTCTTCCAGAAGGAAGCGGAACGCCTGAAGTTCTCCCTGCCGGAGCCGGGCGCCTACGGGGCGGCAATGGTCTTTCTGCCGCACGATGCCGCCGACCGGGCCCAGTGCGTTGCGTTTATCGAAAAGGCTGTGAAGGACGAGGGCCAGACCGTCCTGGGCTGGCGCGAGGTACCACGCGATAGTTCCTCCATCGGGACGATTGCGCGCGAGGGCGAGCCGGTCATTCAGCAGGTGCTCATCCAGCGGGCCAAGGGACTCGATCAGGACGCCTTCGAGCGCAAGCTGTACGTCATCCGCAAGCTGGTCGAGCGCCAGGCCCTCGGGTCCGGATTGAAGTCCATCAGCCAGTTCTACATCCCGAGCATGTCGTCCCGCACGATCGTGTACAAAGGCTTGATGCTGGCGCCGCAGATTGATCGGTACTACTTGGACCTTTCCGACCCGGATTCCGAGAGCGCGATCTCCTTGGTCCACCAGCGCTACAGTACGAATACCTTCCCGTCGTGGCCGCTGGCACACCCGTTCCGGTACCTGGCGCACAACGGCGAAATCAACACCTTGCGCGGCAACATCAACATGATGCGGTCCCGCGAGGTCCATTTGGAGAGTGCTCTGTTCGGCGATGACATTCGCAAGCTGCCGGGGATTCACACGCTTGGCGCCAGCGACTCCGCCATTCTGGACAACACATTTGAGTTGCTGCTCCTGGGCGGACGCTCCGCCGCGCATGCCATGATGATGCTCATTCCCGAGCCGTGGAGCGGCCACGAGAGCATGTCCGACGAGAAGAAGGCGTTCTACGAATACCACGCGTGCATGCAGGAGCCGTGGGACGGCCCGGCGTCCATCGCGTTCACGGACGGGGTACGCATCGGCGCCACCTTGGACCGCAACGGCCTGCGTCCCTCGCGCTACTGGGTCACCGACGATGACTTCGTGGTCATGGCGTCGGAGGTGGGTGTCCTCGATGTGCCGCAGGAGAAGATCGTCAAGAAGGGCCGCCTCGAACCGGGCCGCATGTTCCTTATCGATACGGAACAACACCGCATCGTCGGCGACGACGAGATCAAGAACGCCATTTGTACGCGGCAGCCGTATCGCGCGTGGTTGAACAAGCACCGCCACGTGCTTCCGAAGGAAGGGGCGTCCCGAAACGGCAAGTCCGAGCCGCAGGAAGTCTCCCTGCTGGAGCGCCAGCAGGTCTTTGGCTATACGATGGAGGATGTGGAAGTCCTTCTGGAGCCCATGGCCCAGACCGGCAAGCAGCCCCTTGGCTCCATGGGCAACGACGCGCCACTGGCCGTGCTGTCCAACCGGCCACAGTTGTTATTCAACTACTTCAAGCAACTGTTCGCACAGGTGACGAACCCGCCGATCGACCCGATTCGCGAAGAGATCGTCATGTCACTCGAGACCGACATTGGCCGGGAGCGCAATTTGCTCGGCGAGACGCCCGATCACTGCGAGCAGCTTCATCTCATGTCGCCGATCCTGACCAATGAACAGCTTGAATACATCAAGCGCATCGACAAGCCGGGCCTGAAGACCGCTGTCATTTCCACCTTGTTCCGCGTGCAGGATGGGCCCGCGGCGTTGAGCGCCGCGCTGGACCGCATCTGCACAGAAGCGATCAAGGCGTTGGACAGCGGGGCGTCCCTGCTGGTGCTGTCCGACCGCGGCGTGAACCAGGACTGCTGTCCGATCCCGAGTCTGCTGGCGACCGGCGCCGTGCACCAGTACCTGGTGCGCGAGCAGCGCCGCACCGACTGCGGACTCATTGTCGAATCCGGCGAGCCCCGCGAGGTTATGCACTTCTGCCTGCTCACGGGCTACGGTGCGGGCGCGGTGAATCCCTATCTGGCGTTCGAGACTCTGGCCGACCGGATCGAGAAAGAAGAGTTGGTGGAAGAGGCCGCGGGCAAAGCCCAGAAGAACTTCATCAAGGCCATCGAAGCCGCCATGCTCAAGACGATGTCCAAGATCGGCATCTCGACGCAACACAGCTACCGGGGCGCGCAGATCTTCGAGGCGGTGGGTCTGGGCACTGAACTCATCGACCTCTGTTTCACCGGCACGGCATCGCGTGTAGGCGGTATCGATGTGGATGACGTGGCCCGCGAAGCGCTGATGCGCCATGCGGTGGCTTATCCCAGGAACCACGCGCGCCCGCGCGAACTCGATCCGGGCGGCGTCTACAAGTGGCGCAAGCGCGGCGAGCACCACCAGTACAATCCCGACACCATCGCGACGATCCAACAGGCCGTGCGCGGCAACGACCGGGAGAAGTACCGCCAGTTCGCGGCGCTCATCAACGACCGCAACCGGAATCTGTCAGCGTTGCGCGCGCTGCTCAAATTCAAGAAGGGCGCCTCGATTCCGCTGGACGAAGTGGAGCCCGCAAAAGAGATTGTCAAGCGCTTCTGCACGGGCGCAATGTCGTTTGGCTCGATCAGCAAGGAAGTCCACGAGACTTTGGCGATCGCCATGAACCGTCTGGGCGGGCGCAGCAACACGGGTGAAGGCGGCGAAGACCCGAAGCGCTTCGTGCCCGACGCGAACGGCGATCTCCGCCGGAGCGCCATCAAACAGGTGGCCTCGGGCCGCTTTGGCGTGACCAATGAATACCTGGTTAACGCGGACGAACTCCAGATCAAAATGGCCCAGGGTGCGAAGCCCGGCGAAGGCGGTGAGCTGCCCGGACACAAGGTTTTCGAAGAGATCGCGCGCATTCGCTACTCCACCCCGGGCGTGGAGTTGATTTCGCCGCCTCCTCACCACGATATCTACTCGATCGATGACCTGGCGCAACTCATTCACGACCTGAAGAACTCCAATGTGCACGCCTCCATCTCCGTGAAGTTGGTGTCGGAAGTGGGCGTGGGCACCGTGGCCGCGGGCGTTGCGAAGGGCAAGGCCGACCTCGTGCTCGTCAGCGGCGACAACGGTGGCACGGGCGCTTCGCCCCTGAGTTCCATCAAGCACGCGGGACTCCCTTGGGAATTGGGCCTGGCCGAAAGCCACCAAGTGCTCGTCGAAAACAACCTCCGCAGCCGGATTCGCGTGCAGACCGACGGCCAGATCAAGACGGGCCGCGACGTGGCCATCGCTTTCCTCCTCGGCGCGGACGAGGTCGGCATGTCGACGCTGCCTCTCATCGCGACGGGCTGCATCATGATGCGCAAGTGCCATCTCAATACCTGCCCCGTCGGCATCGCCACGCAGGACCCGGAATTGCGGAAGAAGTTCGCCGGCAAGCCCGAACACGTAATCAACCTGTTCTTCTTCATTGCGGAGGAAGTGCGCGAGATCATGGCGCAACTGGGCTTCCGCACAGTAAACGACATGATCGGCCGCGCGGACATGCTCGACTTCGATCCCTTGCCCGAGCACTGGAAAGCGCGCAAGCTCGACCTTTCCCGCATGCTCAGCCAGGCGAAACCGTGGGAAGGCGAGACGCTGTACTGCAGCAAGACGCAGGATCACGGCATTGAGAAGGCCCTGGACCACAAACTCATCGAGATGTGCAAAGCGTCCCTCGAGCCCAAGGCCAACCGTGAGGATGTCGCGAAGACACGCATCTCCATCGCGATTCGCAACGTCAATCGCACGGTCGGCACGATGCTGGCCAGCGAGCTGACGCGCCGCCACGGCGTGGGTCTTGAATCCGGGTATCTGCCCGAGGACACCGTGTGGATCGATTGCACCGGCACTGCCGGCCAGAGTTTCGGGGCCTTCACAATCCAGGGCATGACCCTGAATGTCACGGGTGAGGCCAATGACTACTGCGGCAAAGGACTGTCGGGCGGCAAAATCATCGTAACGCCTCCGTCCAACTGCCCCATCGTGCCGGAAGATAACATCGTCACCGGCAACGTGGCGCTGTATGGCGCGACCGGCGGCGAGGCTTACTTCCGCGGTATCGCGGGCGAGCGCTTCTGCGTCCGCAACAGCGGCGCGTGGGCCGTGGTTGAAGGCGTCGGCGACCATGGGTGCTAATACATGACCGGCGGCCGCGCGGCCATCCTCTGCAAGACGGGCCGCAACTTCGCGGCGGGCATGAG
>JADLCA010000185.1 GCA_020847495.1 Candidatus Hydrogenedentota bacterium
ACGACCCAATGATCCGCGCCCGCTATCAGAAGGCCCGTCGCGATCAGATGCAGAAGAGCAATCCCTACTGAGCCGCTCCTCGGGCAGTCCACTACATCGTGAAGAACAGGTGCTTGGGGTATTCAATTCCGAGAGGAGTTTCCGCATCCGCCGGCTCTTGTAGAAAGGCGTCGAATTGCGCTTGAGAGAAGCTCTTGAGGTCGTCCACACTTGCGGTCACCGGGCTTCCCTGCCAGACATCGGTAATGACATAGGAACCATCGCAACGCCACGCGGTGAACTCCAGGGCGTACAGGCGGCCCGCCGAAGCGAAGTAAACCGTACCCGCAATGACGGTGATGGGTTTCCGCATCGCGGCTTCATCGATAACGCGCCCACGAATCCCGCCGAATGCCACCGGGCGAACGTCGCTCCACGAGGCCCCAGCCTGCTCCAACTCCATCCGTATCGCCTGCAGCGTGCTTTTACGCGCGTCCAGCGCCTCTTGGCCGGAAGTTGAAGACGTAGCCTGCAGGAATGCACTTCCGTCCTCGCTGGCCAGCCGCTGGGCGCCTTCGCTGCTCTCGGCGCACACGGAGGTGGCAAGGGCCATGTCCCCGGAGGCAATGCCGGTGAGCAAGGCCTCCGCGGTGCGCGTGACCGCCCGGCGATCCGCGCTGAAGAATCCGGATTGGACCAGCATTCCGCCGCCCAATGCCGTGCTTACCGTGAGAACAAGGGTCACCTGTACAGTTCGAAACGTGCGCCTCCGCTCGCGGACACGTGGCCGCAACGCGCTTGGGGTGTATATCTGCGCAAGGACGTCGCCCTCGAATTCCAGTCGCTTCCCGCTTGTCAGCATCTATCCTCACTCGCGTACGCCAAACTCGAATCGGACTTTGCGTACACCAAATCCAATCATGAAATAGCCACGAAGGCCGTTCAGCCCAGTCAGCAAGCCACACCAGAACCTTCCCAGTAAGGCTACATCCCGAGGGCGTCGGGCTTCAAGTAGAACCTTGCAGCACCACAACCGGTGGCAGCACAGACAAACTCGGCCCCAGATATGCCCGCATCGCGCGTATTAAGTATACTAAACAAAAATAATCTAAAATTATCTATTGATTTTTATATATAACTTATGTATTGTATGGATCTATCGCCTGCAAGGAGACCCAACGATGCTCGCCCACAACGATAAACCACCCTAGTTGCACCCTTTCTCGGCTTTCTCTTGTGTGTTCGCCAGAACGAAAAAGAACCGAGCCTGCCTGCCGGCTTTTCACGGATCGCCAAATCACTCGAAAAGCCGGACGCGACAGGCCCAGTAGGAGACGGAACGATGAAGAACCGTGGATTTACCCTGATTGAACTGCTGGTCGTCATCGCCATTATAGGCATTCTGGCGGCGATTCTGCTACCCACCCTTGCCCGCGCCCGCGAAGCGGCCCGGCGCGCCAGTTGCCAGAACAACCTGAAACAGATGGGCCTGGTATTCAGCATGTTCGCGGGCGAGAACCGGGAAGGCGTGTACCCCCGCATGCAGACTTCCTGGGAGCCCATCGTCAACTGCGACACCGGGGCGGCCGTCGCGCCCGCGCAGCCCTTCGTGGGCGCGCCCACGCACTGGTTGAACCCGCAGATGTCGGACATCTACCCCGAATACCTGACGGATACGGCGGTGATGGTGTGCCCTTCCGATTCATCGCTCACAGCGGACGACTTCAAGAATCCCTCGACGGGAGAGACGGAGATCCACCGGGTGTGCTACGAGGCCAAGCCCGGCCCTCCCTTCAGTCAGTTCAGCAATGAGCGCGGGCTTCCCCTCGCGGATGAGAGCTACTGGTACAGCGGCTTCGTTTTCGATCGGGTGAGCGAGGAGTATCCAACGGAGTCCATTTCGGTGCTGACGGACGATGCGGAAGGCGAAGGGCCGGCCCAGTTGGTGTGGGGCATCGCCATGGGCATCGGCAATTTCTTCTCCGGCGCCGCGGGCGAGGACATCGACCTCTCTGACGTGAACCCGGGCAACGGCAATGCGGGGAGCAACACGATCCACCGCCTGCGCGACGGCATCGAGCGGTTCATGGTGACGGACATCAACAATCCCGCGGCTTCGGTGGAATCGCAGAGCACCGTCTGGATCATGACCGACCGGCTGAGCACGATGCCCAAAGAGTACAACCACGTTCCGGGCGGCTCGAATGTCCTGTTCATGGATGGGCATGTCGAGTTCCGCAAATTCAACGAAGAGGAGCCTGTGCTGCCTGGCGTCGCGCTCGTCTTCGGCCAACTCGACGAGCACGGCAGTTGAGCTGCGCGGAAGTAGAAAGGACAGCATCATGAAAAGATTGAGAATGGCCGTCTGCACGGCAATCGTGATGATGGCGGCAGGCAGCGCCGCGAACGCGGAGGTTCTTTCGCCCAAGCGTATCGTCAGCCTGGACGGAGGGACGACCGAAACACTGTTCGCGTTGGGAGCGGGCGGCCAGGTGGTTGCTCGCGATGAAGGGTCTACCTATCCCGCGGAAGCGCAGAAGCTGCCCGCGATCAGCACCGGCCATCAGCTCAACGTGGAAGCAATACTCGCCCTGAAACCCGACGTGGTGGTAGGCCGCAACCGTTCCATGAGCGGGCCGGGGATGCACATTCTCGAGCAGGCCCGTGTGCGCGTGGTCCGGTTGCCGGATGACCCCGGGGTAGAGGTCGCGCAACTGCGCATTGAGAACCTCGCGAGTCTCGTTGGCAAGGAACTAGACGCGAAAAGAATCATCGAGTCGATGCAAGCCGACCTGGACCGTCTCGAGGAAAAGAAGAAGGCCGTTTCCGGTGAGGCTGCGCCACGGGTGCTGATCGTCTACCTGCGCCCCGGCGTGGTCATGATGATGGGCGAAGACAGCAATGCCGCCGCAATGACGCGTCTGGCTGGCGGGCAGTTCGCCGTTCCCGGCGTGAAAGGCTACAAGGAGTTGAACGCGGAAGCCGCGGTTGCCGCTCAACCGGATGTCATTCTGTGCTACACGGAAGGACTCGAAGCAACCGGCGGCGCGGACGCTCTGTGGAACCGCCCCGGACTCGCGGAGACACCCGCCGGCCGGGCACGGCGCCTGATCGCCATGGATGACCTGCTGCTGGCGGGCTTTGGTCCCCGCACCGGCCAGGCGGCCCTGCACCTGTTTGACCGCCTGCACGGACAGGGAACCACCGTGGCCAAGGCCCACCCATGACACGCGCAGTACCGTATAAGCTGGTGTTTCTGATCCTGCTGGCGGCGCTCCCGATTGCCTTGTGCGTGGCCGCGGGCATGGGCGCCTATCCAATCGCTCTATTCCGGATCCCCGCCATATTGTGGGACCGGATCGAGGGGGAGGGGTACCGGGTGCTTCTATACATCCGGTTACCCCGAATATTCCTCGCCGCGCTAGTGGGAACGGCACTGGCACTGAGTGGGGCGGCGCTGCAAAGCATGTTCCGAAATCCCCTCGCCGACTCGGGCCTGATTGGCGTGTCGAGCGGGGCCTCGCTCGCAGCCTCGGCTTGGATTGCCTTGGCGGGTGCAGACAGCAGGCTCGGCTTGTGGGGCCTCCCCACCGCGGCGTTCGCGGGCGGCCTGGCGACGGTCTGGCTCGTGTGGCGCATGGCCCGCACCAGCGGTGCGACTCCCACTGCAACGTTGTTGCTGACGGGGATCGCGTTGAACGCCATTGCCGGGGCCGGGATCGGATTGCTCATTTACTGCAGCGATGAAGAGGAACTGCGGAGCATCACGTTCTGGCAGTTGGGTGGCCTCAACGGAACCACGTGGCCGCTCGTATGGGCCGCGCTCATTCCGCTCGTGCCGGGGCTGGTGTTGTTGGCCCCGCTGGGGCGTGCCCTGAACGCGCTCGCCCTCGGTGACCGCGAGGCGTACCACCTCGGGATCCCCGTGGCGGCGCTTCAACGCCGCATCGTGCTGGGCTCGGCCCTGGCTGTGGGCGGGGCCGTTGCGGCGGCGGGCGGGGTCGGTTTCGTGGGACTTGTCGTCCCGCATATGTTCCGGCTGCTCTGCGGGGCGGACAACCGCTGGTTGCTGCCCAGCACCGCGGTGGGAGGCGCGTTGCTCTTCCTCGGCGCGGACACAGCGTCCAGGACCCTCGTGCAACCCGCAGAGTTGCCGGTGGGGATCCTCACGGCGCTGGCAGGCGGTCCCTTCTTTCTGTGGTTGTTGCTGCGCCACAAACGGGAGGCCTTGCATGCTTAAGGCGGAGAACCTCGGGTACCGTGTGGGAACGCGATGGCTCGTGAACGACGTGAGTCTGCATGTCGAACCCGGCGAGTTCTGGGTCATCGGGGGGGCAAACGGCGCAGGGAAATCCACCTTGCTCCGCCTCCTCTCAGGCGAGCTTGCGCCCCACTCCGGCCACGTGGAACTGAAAGGCACGCCCTTGCGTGCCTACGAGCCGAGGGCGCTGGCGCGTCTACGCGCGTGCCTTGCGCAGGACCTGAGCGCGTCGTTTCCCTTCACCGCCTATGAAGTCGCCTTGATGGGACGCATCCCCTGGCAAGGTCAGTGGGCCAGCAGGCCGCATGACCACTACATTGCGAAGGAGGCGCTCGCCGAGGCGGGCGTGGCGCACCTGGAATCCCGCGACTACCCCAGCCTGTCCGGCGGTGAAAGACGCCGAGTGGACATGGCGCGGACCATCGCGCAGGAGCCGAAGCTCTTGCTGCTCGACGAACCGACGAATCATCTGGATGCGAAGCACCAAATCGAACTGATGGAGTGGTGCTGGCGCCACACCCGGCAAGGCGGGTGTGCGGTGGCGGTACTCCATGACCTCAACCTCGCGGCACGGTTCGCGGACCGTATCCTCTTGTTGAAGGATGGACACGCCGCGGCGCTCGGAACGCCGGAAGAAGTGCTGACACCCGAAAACCTGAGAGCCTGTTTCAACCTGGAATGCGTGATCTGGCGCCATCCCTCGGGCTGTCCGTGGGTGGTGCCGGTCGATACCGCACAAACGCCCCGTTTCCATCCGCCGGTGGCGCGATGCAACGCGGGCTTACAAGGAGCTGCTTCATGACACAGACCGCACACGCCATGGATAACACCACGCGCCTTCGCGAGCAGTGGGAGGAGTACCGCGCGGGGAACCGCCGCGCGTTCCGCTACGATGCGGCCCGGACCTTTGGGGTGAGCGAGGCGCAGTTGCTCGCGATCGATTGCGGCAGCGGCGTTACACGGCTCCACGGCGATTGGCAGGAATTGTTGAATGAATTCCACGCGCTGGGCCGCGTGATGGCTCTCACGCGCAATGAATTCGTTGTGCACGAGAAGAAGGGGCATTACGCGCCCGTGTCGTTCAATGGACACGTCGGGCTGGTGCTGGATGAGGGCATCGATCTGCGCCTCTTCATGGCTCACTGGGCAATGGGTTTCTCCGTTCACAATCCGGAAAGCAAGGGGCTTGCGCGCAGCTTTCAGTTCTTTGACGCCTCAGGGCACCCGGTCCACAAGGTGTTCGTGGATGAAGAGGGCGCCACTGCTTTCGACCGGCTGACTGCCAAATACCAAGCGCCAGACCAGTCGCCGTGGCAGGATGTCGCCCCGGTCGCCAGCAGGGCTGCAGAAAGACCCGACGCGGACATCGACGTCCAGGAGTTGCGATCCTCGTGGGCAAACATCAAAGACACACATGATTTCCACCCGATGTTGAAGCGTCTGGAAGTGCGCCGCACGCAGGCATGCCGCCTCGTGGGCGAGGCGTTCGCCGTGCGGCTGCTGCCTGAGGTTTATCGCGACGTGTTCACGCGTGCGGCGGAACGCGAGCTGCCCATCATGATATTCGCGGGCAACGACGGCTGCATTCAGATCCACACGGGACCGATTGCGCGCATCTTCGAAGCCCACGGCTGGTTCAACATCATGGACCCCGGCTTCAATCTCCACATGGAGCAGCGCGGCATCGTCGAGGCCTGGCTGATACGCAAGCCGACCAAGGACGGCGTTGTGACGAGCATCGAACTCTTCGATGAAACTGGGCGCGATATCGCGCTGCTGTTTGGCAAGCGCAAACCCGGAATCCCGGAACTTCAGGAGTGGCGCGACCTCTGCGCCGGGCTGGAAGCCAGCCATCGCCAGCAGAACAACTGAGCCGAATCCCGACCCCAGTGCCCTCCGCCGGCGGGCGCGTCGTGTCCTCGTGGACCGCACGACCGCCGGCCTCCCTATATCAGGCGAAGACTCCAGTTCTTGACAGTAACGCGTTCTCGGAATACTGTCCGGGCTCTGCGAAAAGTCCCGATAGGGACGTCAGATAGTAGCCCAGCGATTCATCGCTGGGTCTGCAGGACCCCACATCTCCCTAGCCCCGGTAGGGGCGAAAGAGACCATTCCAGGTCCCGTTCTTTGCACATGTCGGGCCCTGTTTATCATGCAATACCTCCAGCCTTTGAACGCGGTCTTCTGATGATGCATCCCCTGCTCTGTCGTCCCTGACGGGACTCGTCTTTTGGGTGTCCCTCTTACCCAGCGATGAATCGCTGGGCTATTATCTTTCGCCCCTGCGGGCTGATTTCACTCAAGATGGAGAAGTGGGTGAAGACGCGCGTTTTCCGATCGCTTGGCGGTTGTACGGCAGGTGAATTCGGTAATCTCGAGTCCATATGACCTTCCTGGTACTGTTGAAGAGACATGCGGCGGCCGGATTTTGTATGCTGGACGGACTCGTGGGCGAAACAGGGATCCTCGACTGGCGCGTAGTGGCGGAGCCCGTGCTCGTGCGAACAGGAACAGATGGGCCGACCCCCGACAGCCTGCGACAAACTCACATTGAGGGAGGTAATCGTGGAGAGAGAGCATACGAAGCAACGATGGACCCGGCGGCAGTTCATGCAGCGCGTGTCGTTGGCGGCGGGCGGCTTGGTGGCCGCGCCGGCAATCATCACGACCAATGCGCTGGGCGCCGAGGGTCAGGCCGCCGCAAGCAACCGGCTCGGGGTGGGCGTGATCGGGACCAGCGGGCGCGGGCGACAGGTCATGCGCGCCTTCCTGGCCCAGCCGGATACGCAGGTTGTCGCGGTGTGCGACGTGTACCGCGAGCGCCGGGAGGCCGCAAAGGCGGATGTCGATCAGAAGTACGGCAACCAGGACTGCGTGGCGTACCGGGATTTCCGGGACCTGCTGGCCCGGCCGGATATCGACGCGGTCCTCATTGCGACGGGCGACAACTGGCATTCGGGCGTGTCGCTGGTGGCGGCCCGCGCCGGCAAGGACATCTATTGCGAGAAGCC
>JADLCA010000186.1 GCA_020847495.1 Candidatus Hydrogenedentota bacterium
CGGAATACCAGCGCAACGGCAGAACTTCAAGGGAAACGCGATTAAAGCGCCTTGGGGCATGGGAGTGACGAGCGAACAACGCAGTGCTCTCCGAGTAGGGCGGGATTTCTTCCCGCCTTCTTGCTCAAGTAGAAACTGACGCCGGTCTGGTAGTCTCCGGCAGCGGTGCCGGCGCCCCAGGAGCGCAACACCCGCATGAGAATCCGGGATTGATCTCCCTACGCCTTGCGGAGGGATCGGAAGAGGGCGGGAACAAATCCCGCCCTACGCAAGACGCCCGTTCAGAAATCCGTATGGCGCCGCACACACTCCAGGAATTCAGTAATGAGACCGCGTTCGGCGCTTCAAAGCAAATGACGTGGTGCCCCCCCGCGGGTTGCGTTTGCTGGGGATTCTCACGGCGTGATAGCCTTGACAGAGCCAGAAGGCAGACTGTGCCGGGTGTGAAGGAGATCTCATGTCGTTTTTCGATATTAATGTTGCCATTGGGCGCTTTGCGCGCCCCGTCGGCGCCGCTTTTGATCAGGCAAGCGCGTTGCAGGGGGAACTGAAGCGCCTGGGAATCGCCGAGGCCCTCGTGTGCCACGCCTTGGCATCCGAGGGTGACGTTGTGCTGGGCAATCGTCTGCTCCTTGAGGCAGTTGAGGGGCACGGCAATCTCTACCCGTGTTGGGTCATGTGCCCGCCTTACCTCGGCGATGTGCCCGACCCGGAATGGTGGGTCGCCGAGGCGCGAGACTATGGCGTGTACGCAGCACGGCTGTTCCCTCTGCACAGTCTGTATCCCCTCGAAGACTGGTGCGTGGGCCCTCTGCTGAATGAGTTGGAACGCGCGAACATGCCGGTACTCTTGGACTTTGGCCCGCGCCATTGGTCGCAGACCTTGATTCCCTGGGGCTCCATTAGGACGCTCGCCCAAACGTATCCCGATCTCAGTTTCATCGTGTTGGGCGCCACGGTTGGCGATGCGCGCGCTATCGAGAGTCTCCTCTACGCGGCGCAGAACGTCTACTTCGAGTATCACGCGTTCATGCCGCCGGATATGCTCGAGCACGTCTCTCAGAATGGTTTCGCCAAACAGTTCGTGTTTGGCACGGGTCTTCCAAGAAGGGCGGCGGAGTGCGTGGTCGGACAAACCCTCCTGGGCGGCTTGGCCAACGATGAGCGCGTCGCGGTCACCGGCGACACTGCGCGGACACTGCTTGGCATTGAGTCGACGGCCCGCATGTGCGAGCCCTTGCCTCTCGAAGCGGTATTCGCGGACGTGCCCGTGATCGATGTACACGGTCACATCGGTTCCTGGGAGCGCACGACGGCCCCCGTCAAGGGACCGGAGGCCTTTGTGCGCTCCATGGATCGCTGCGGGATCGCGCAGTTTGTATTCAGCAGCTTCGCGGCGATTCACGGCGAAACCACCCTTGGCAACAGAGAAGCCGCCGAGGCCGTGACGTCATATCCCGACCGCCTGTTTGCATACGTGGTCGTCAATCCGAATTACCCTGAAGACAGTCTCGCGGATGTGCACCACTACCTCGACGGCCCGTCAAACTTCGTGGGCCTGAAATTTCACTGTTACCTGCACGGCGCACAGTTGCATGACTCCGGATACGCCCCGTCGCTATCTTATGCGGACGAGCATGCCCTGGCTGTGCTGGTCCACGGGGGCGGACGCGACGAATGGGACAACGTCTGTGCGAAGTATCCGCGCACACAGTTCATCATCGCCCACGCCTGCGCGTGGGACGGGCTCGATCCAGACGGCAGGGTCCTCTACGAGCGCGTGCGGACCACACCGAACCTCCACGTGGATCTTTCGGGCTCAGCCGCGCATCGCGGTGCGCTGCGCAAGCTCATCGATCTGGTTGGCGCTGACAAGATTCTGTATGGCTCAGATTTTCCCATGTTTGATTTCGCGTGGGAACTGGCCCGCGTCACCTTGAGCGATATACGTGATGACGAGAAACGCCTCATTTGTGGGGACAATGCACGGCGGATCTTCAAGCGACTGCGATACACGCAGGCCTTGGGGCTTCACATCCCCCTCGGCCCTGCGGGCCTGCCCCCCAAAGGGGGAATTAACCACGCGATCCAAAGGGTCACCTCTTCAGTCCCCCATTGCGGGGGCCAGGTGGGACGTTCTTCCTCTTTGGCGTGATACAAGGAGTGCTCCCGATGCCGGTACGCTACGACATGCGATGGAACAAGCACGAGCATATTCGCAGGAGCAGCCGCTCACTCGGCCCCGGGCATTCCCTCTATTTCGACATGGATCCGTGGACACCCGCCACGCGCAACATGGAGGGAGAGGTCTCCTATTACGATCCCCGGCGCGTGGCGAAGCTCCGCCGCCGCCTCAAGGGTGTCAACAAACAGCAGTATCTGAGAGACGCCGTCGCGCGCGTGCTCCGAGGCGCGAATTCGGACAAGGAACGCGTGGCGCGTATCTGCGGGTTCGTCTACGACGCGATCTACTACAACCCAATCCAGCAACCCGTTCACGATGCCAAGGGTCAAGTGCTGATAACCGATCCCGTCGAATTGCTCGAACTCCACGATGGCCGCTGCGGACAGGGCGTGGAGATCACGCATGCGCTCCTTCAAATCGCCGGGATCGAAAGCCGCAAACGGAATGTCTTTCACCACGTCACGTGTGAGGCGCGGTACGGCGGCGCGTGGCACCTCGCCGACGCACTCATGTTTGGCGCGGAGCAACCGGAGAAACAGGGCGAGGTTGTCAGTGTGGCAGAACTGCGGCGCGATCCGTATTTCGCCGACGCGTTTCCCCTCCGCCATTTCGTCTACACGCCGGAGGAACTACTGTCAACGGATGGCTACCGTCTCCTGGGGTATTGTTTCGGAGACTGGGGTGCGCTCGCGTACTACAGTTGGTACATGGGCGGCGACGAAGACTATCCGCCCTTCCTGCCTATCGTGTTGCCCGCGGAACGGCTCGGTTCGGACCGGGTTCGCCTGCGTTGGGCGCCCAGCGTGAAGCGAAACGGAGGTGCGATCCGTTACCGGGTTACGGTCTACGAAGACCGTGCCCGGACAAAGGCGATCATCTCCAGAACCGTCTCCAAAACGTCTCTCGATTGGACGGTCCCGGAGACCAACCGCATGTACTTCATCGGCGTGGCAGCTACCGACGATCACGTTGAGAAGAACCCCGACACATGGTACCCGGAAGCCCCGGGCAACTTCGTCCTCGTTCCCAAAGATCAATATGGATGGTATGGCGTGGTCTGATCCTTCACCTATCGTGTCCAACGGGTGCTGTTACCACACCCAATGGCCACATTTGTCATCCCTCTGACGTTACGCGTTTCAGGAGCAGCAGTTTCGCGTTGGTGTTGTCATACCCCACAGCCCAGCCATTCTTTCCGCTGGTAAGACACAAACCGGTGAGTTTCCAGTCTGTGCTATCGGTCACGGAGATGGTTTCCTCGGTCCACTCCCCGCGTGAATAATGCAGCAGCACGCCGCGCTGGCCGGCTATGTCATTTCCGGCCGCCCAGCCTTCACGGGATGTAGGAAAGCAAACTGCTTCGAGGTACCAGCTGTCGCTGACAGGGGGAAGTCCCAATTCCGACCATGAGCCGTTCGAGTAAGCTAATGCTATTCCCCGGCGCATACCGGTGTCCAAGTCCGTTGCCTGGCCGACGGCCCAGCCATGGATGGCGTCAGGAAAGCTCACCGCGAATAGCTCCCAACTACCTTCAATCCCGGGCAAGTCCGAGGCGCTCCAGGCCCCATTTGCCCAATGCGCCGAGCGGCCTTCGCAGCCTCCCGCCTCCGACCCGACCGCCCAGCCTTCGTCTACCGAGAGGAACACGATATCGTGCACTGCGGGCAGGTCCGCCAGGAGATCTTCGGAAGACCATGCGCCCTCGGCCAGTTGCGATACACCATAGGGGGTCGCGAACCGGCCATCGGTTGGGCCTTCCGCAGAGAGACTCCAAACCGGCCGTGCAATGGAATTGTCGATGACATTGAGCGTGCCATCCGGCTGCCGAAAGAGGGTGATCGCTCCGGTGAGCGGCTTCTTCTTACCCATTGCGAGTCTCTCGGCATCTGCGGCGACAGCCTCCTCGAAAGCGCTTACGCGCGCTTCAATTTCCGCGGAATCGACGACACCGGCGAGATAGACATCCAGCGCGGCCTTGTACTCCTCTTGCTTCTTTGTCGATTTCATATCGCTCAGGTCGGGGACGAAGCTACCGCCACCAATCCATGCCTGGTTGTCATCGAGGGTCTGCGCGGCATACAAGGCCCAGTCGTCGGACAGGTCGGCAAACTCGACACGTGACCACGCGCCGTCCACTTGTTCAAGGACAAGACCCGCGGGACCCTCGTCCTGCTGGCCGGAAGGGGCTAGATCAAGCCCCACTGCAATCCCCGTCTTTGCGCCATCCAGGCTGATGTCGAAGGCCACGGAGTCATCAAGCCCGTCCGGAGGGGTAACCGGCGTCCATGTCCCGCTGCAGCCGCCAAGCAACAGCAAAGACGCCAATCCCAGCAACTTCGTGTATTTCATGGCGTTCATCCCTATATCCCCTCATGAGGTCATCAGACCGTCGTATAGCATCCTCAACGCGTGATTCTTGGCTTGCGCCTTCACGGGCGCGTTGACCAGGTCGACATTGCAAACATCGCGACCGCTGCATTCGTTCGACCGATCAATGCGGCAAACGTCCTCGTCACATTCCCCGGACATATCCACAATACAATGATCGTATGTGCACAAGCCGGACTTGTCTGTGGTGCAGTTGTCCCGCGCTGTGCAATAGTTCGAGGCGTCCTCACTGCAATGATCAACCCCGCACTCCCCCGCCTTGTCGGAAGAGCAATAGTCACCAACACACGCCCCCGATGAGTCGGAAGGGCAGTAGTCGTCCGTGCAGGCGCCGGATTTGTCAGAATAGCAGGTATCCCTCATGCAACTCTGCGATTTATCGCTGGTGCACTCGTCATTAAGGCACGTCCCCGACTTGTCGGAGATACACCAGTCATTCTTGCAGGCTCCCGACTTATCTGAGGTGCACTCATCGGCTTTGCAGCTGCCGGACTTATCGCTGGAGCACACATCCTCAACGCAGGAACCGGACGTGTCCGCCGTGCAATCATCGCTTGTACATGCCCCGGAAGAATCGCTCGTGCAGAAATCCGCCGTGCATCCACCGGAGGTATCGGCACGACACGTGTCTTCCTCACATGCCTGCGACTTGTCTGAATAGCAGTTATCATCCGTGCAAGAACCCGACTTGTCGCTCGAACAGAGGTCGGTAGTGCAACTGCCGCTGAAGTCTTCTGTGCAGAAGTCGCCGCTGCAGTTGTCCACCGAACACGTTGTAACTGTTTCTGGCGGACACTCGCCAAGCCCATAGTGGTCCGACTCACAGAAATCGTTGTCACACGTGCCCGATCCATCGTTGGTGCAAGTGTCCCGCGTCTGGCATGCCCCAGACACGTCCGTACCGCACGTCATATCGCTGGTGCACACGTCCCCTTCGCAGGGACAAGGTGGTATATCCTCCGTACATGTGAAGTCATTCAGACAATCGTCTTTCGCAGTGACGCCTGGGTGCACTACCTCCCGCGCATCTCCTGCCAGCATGTTCACCCTGCGTAGAGGAGCGCCGTCGGCGCGGCCGCGCAAGGCAGGCACGCATGCAAGCAACATAACTTGCAGACCGTGCCAAAGAAATGATCTCCTCTCCATGTCAGCCACTCCTTCCCCAGTTATTCTTTCAAGTATGGCAGCGTTTCGGATTCGTAGATGCCTTGCACGATTGCACGGTCAGACACTCGGAGCGACGCGTTAATCGCCATGGCCAATTCGATCTGGCGCCGGATGAGCCTGCACGAGACCTCTTCATCCGGCGTTTCGAGGGTGCCGTTCGCGCCCGCGGCGTGCGACCAACAACCGCCGCCACAGAAGTAGCGCGCCCAGCAGTCCCTGCACACCGGGCGCGCATCTACATGCAGCATGCGGAAGGGCTCTCGCTTCGAGTCGTCAATGCCCGCGTCCAGACTACCAATGCGATACTCCTTCATACCCAGGAACCGGTGGCACGGGTAGAAGTCGCCCTCGTTGGATAGGCAAATCAACCCGCGCCCCGCGCCGCAATAGTGGAAGCGCCGCTGATGAACCACGCGCGTGCCCCGGACGTGCCGCACCAGGCCATGATAGTTTAGGTAAGGACCGGCCCGGATGTGCTTGACGAAATGCCCTGCGATTTCCTCCTCTTGCGCGATCAAATGGTCGATATCTGCCGAGGTCATCGCGGCATTTCCGCTCTGCGCCAGACAGGGCTCTATATGTACCGACGTGAAACCCATCTCGAGCAGATGTAGGAAGGTCCGCATCGTGTCAGCATTTCCGCTGGCCACACTCGTTCGTGCGGGTACGTGACGGCGTCCCGACTTCCGAAGCAGGGCAAGGGCGGACGCCACGGTGGAATAGCTGCCTGAGCCGTCCCGATAGGGCCGGTTCGCGTCGTGAATGTCCGGAGGTCCATCAATGCTGATCTGGACGCCTATGCGATTCTCGTTGACGAAGCGGACCTGCTCTTCCCCGAACAGCGTGCCGTTCGTGACGACGCTCAGGTCGAAGGACTTTCCATTCTGCCGCTCCTTTTCGCGGCAATAGGCGGTGACTTCCTTCATGAGTTCAAAGTTGAGGAAGGGCTCCCCGCCAAAGAAGACAACATTGATCGTCTTCAACCTGCCTGAGTTCGCATAGAGGAAATTCACGCCGCGCATGGCCGTCTCTCGCGCCATGGGTCCGGCCTGCGCACCGTATAACACGCAGCTCTCGCATTCGGAGTGACCGTGAGCGCCGTAGCAATAGCGACATGCGAGATTGCACCCATGCGTCACGCACAACTCGAGGGTGCTGAGCGGCCGCTTCACCGTCTCCGGCTGCGGCTGGGGCCAGGGAGTCTCACTTAAGAAGTCCTCGCGCCATAGGTTATCAACGGCGTGATCGATATCTTGCTTGTGGTAGCGCCGCAAGAGGGACAGCACGGCATCTTCCATTGAACGATTCTGGAGCGTGCAGAGAAGGTCGAAGGTGAGATTGTTGACCTCGTAGAAGAGGCAGCGGTCAACATGCAGGACTATGCGCAGGCCCAAGGCCTGAAAACAATGATACTCCGCCACCACCGTTCCGGACGTTGACACGTGTCCCCCATTCCACGGCCGCAGCACTCGTGGAAACGTGGTGTGGCATCCCCCAGCCCATCACAAAGCTAACACGGCGTCGCCTATGTGTCAAGCTTGTTTTGAA
>JADLCA010000187.1 GCA_020847495.1 Candidatus Hydrogenedentota bacterium
CGCTGATAAAGCGCAATCGCGCTTGCCGAGTTCATCAGGTCGCCCGAGATTCCCCCCTCGGCATACCCCGGGAAATAAAAGCTCAGATCAACTGGCGTACCGAACTGCAGATTGCCAAAGTTAACGCCTTTGCGTCCCAGACCTTGCAGGGCCGCAAGACAGGCCATTGCGCGTGCCCACTGGTGACCGGTGGGTCCTCGGCATGCGCCTCCAAACCCGGATCCCACTCCTCCCGCACCGAGGTATGTCTTCTTTCTACCCCACTCCCGTGCGAGTGCACGAACCTCCCGCGCGCGAACACCGGTTTCTTTTTCCTGCCATTCCGGTGTCTTCGGTACTCCATCTTCTTCACCGAGCAGATAAGCCTTCCATTTCTCAAAGCCATGTGTTCGTTGCTCGACGAAGTCACGGTCATAAAGGCCTTCCTTAATCCACACCCAGGCGATGGCAAGCGCCATCGCAGTATCCGTCCCTGGGCGCGGCGCAATCCACTTGCCGCGCATGTAGGCCGCCGTGGCGTTGTAGTAAGGGTCGATGTGAACTGTCGGAATTCCGAGATCCTTTAGCCACTGACGGCGAATAGTGCCCTCATGTGCGGCGTAAACGCCATTGGTGGACTCCGGATCGCTCGACCAGAAGACGACAAGCTCCGCCTCCTTCAACAGATCCTCAACGGTGCCGTAGGGCTCCGGCATGCCGAGGCGCATCGAGTAGCCCCAGTGGTGTTGTGCGCCCCAATACCAACCTTCCCAGCTGTCTGGGTTGGGGTGCACACGCGTGTGCCCAACGGCGTTGGCAAACCGGGCCAGCGCGCTCAGGTAGTAGCCCACGTTTCCCCAGGTGTGGTGCGACGGGTGACTTACGAGCATAGCGCCTTCGCCGTGCACGCTTTTCACACGCTGGATCTCACCGGCCACGATGTCCAGAGCCTCGTCCCAGGAGATTCGCTTGTAGCCGGAAATGCCTCTCTTGCTCGGGCTTCGTTCGCCATTCGGATCGAAGTCAACCCGTTTCATTGGATACAACAGGCGATCAGGGGAGTAGACGAGCGATTTCGAAGCCAGTCCATGCACCGCCAAAGTCGCCCGGTGCGGCGGTACCAAGGTACGACCGCGAACGGCTATGGTCCAGGACTTGGCATCCGTTTCATCAAAGTCAATGGGTGTGATGCGCAGGATGCGCTCATCCTTCACATACACGAAACACGGGCCGCCATTCGTCATACTGGTATAACGAATAACCGCCTCTCCCGCGGCATCCTTCACTGTGGTGCCAAACCGCCAGCCCGTACGCTGCGCAGCCCAGAGCACCTGCGCGAACCAGTACGCTTCCGCTTCGTCACCTTCGACTCGCAGGTCGTAGTTCTTGGCGGCGCTGATCTGGAGCAGCCAATCCACCGGGGGTGTAAGCAGCTGCGCAGCCAGTTGCGCTGATTCATACGTGATTACGACATCCGGTTTGGCATGAATGCCTGAACGCGAGCGGATGCGCCCGCCGGTAAACGAATACCAGCGGCCAACGTTTTCTTCGCGAACACGGATTTGAGCTATCAAGTTTCGCTCGGAAACTCTCGCGCGGAACTCTGGGTACCTCCATGCCATATACCGCAAGTAGGTATACAGGCCGGTCAGAATGACTTCAAACATCACGTTGTGTCTCCTCCTTTCCCCCGATCAGGTGCGCGCGCTGAGGCGGCACACCACGCTTACACCGCGGGAAGCGCCAGCACCTTGGCGAGTGCGCGCTTCGCCATGACGGTAATGAGATGCGCCCGGTAATCCGCCATGGCGTGGATGTCGGAGTTGAGCCCATCTTCCGAAGCCTTGATGTTTGCCACGGATTCTGGGCCGAACTTGACCGAGAGCGCCTTCTCCATCTCCGGAACCCGGAATACGCACGGTCCCGCGCCCGTCACCTCCACCCGCACGCCCGAACCCGTGTCGGCCACGAACACGCCACGATGGCATAGCGTGATGCGGGATTGCGGAACCTATTCCCTCGGTACATGTGTTTGATCGCTTACCACGACGGCGGTCTCCAGCCTGCTAGAAGCAGCCGCGCCGGCCGAGCCCTGGCCAGCGCCGGTCCGACACCGGGCCGAGGACCGGCTAATAAGGCGTGAACAGATTGACACAATATCGTTGGGGCGTCAACCACTGTGCGTTCTGGGAAAAGAATTTCGCGGTAGTGAGCGTGAAAAGCGAGCTCACTCTCGTGCCGGTTACTCGTTGACTGTGAAGCCGCCATCTCCCGGATGCGGTCGAGAATCTCCTCCCGGGAACCGCACGGTGCGTCGCGGCGTGAATCCGGTGGAGACGCCCATCTCAACACGGCCACGTGCGAGCGCGTTCAATGTCGCGAGGCCTAGGGAACGTCTGAACAATTGGCTACGCCGACCCGCGCATATGCGAGCTGAAAGACAAAGACCGGATTTTTCACAGAATCGGTCGATTTTGGGCACCAGATTCGATGCTTGCGCTGCGCGTTGCCTTTTCAGGACGCACTATGCCCCTTGAACTCGTATCAACCTGCGACGAGCCATGAACAGATTCGCCCACGCACAGGTCACAAACAGCCGGTTTGCGTTCTTGGCGATACCGCGATAGCGGACTTTGGTGAACTGAAACACGCGCTTCACCACTCCGATCGCATGTTCGGCGCGCGCACGTATTCGCGATCGAGCCCGGTTGATGCGACGCTGTTGCGCGCTCAGATACTTGTATCCTCGGCCGCGCTTTTGGGCAATGTCCCGGAAGCTGTTGAACGGTGAGGGAGCGACGGCTCCGCTTCTGCATGCTACGCGACCTTGAGCTTGCCATCAGAAGCGGACGGCACAGCCTTCGCCAGCGCGGCCAGGAGCTGCTTCATGTCGCGATAGCCGCGCACAGCGCGGAATCCACGGCTGGCCTGGTTCAGCGACGAGC
>JADLCA010000188.1 GCA_020847495.1 Candidatus Hydrogenedentota bacterium
CCCAACACAGCGCTGGAGTTCGCCTCCAGTGTGCCGCTTTGGTTCGACATGACACCAAGGATGAGCCCGTCAAACTCCCACACCACGCCGTCGTGGAGAACGTTGATGTTGCCATTCGTGTTCAGGAAGATCATGTGGCTGTCCACCAAGGTCCCCGCCAAAATGTTGTTTGTGCCAGCCGCGTCCGTGTTGAGGTTTGCCGCCAGAAGCACGCCCTGCTTTTCGTCGAATCCCTGCTGGGCGCAATTGGTCGCGCCAGGAGTATCGTCGATTACCGACGCCGGCGCGGCCATGATGGACGCCGCCGTGGGCGCGCAGGCAGTTACACCCTGACCCGGCGTGCTGTTTGGGCCGCTCACTCCGATAATCGCCCCCTGCGCGCACATCGCGGCCAGGGGCAGTAATACCATCCACTTCTTCATTTCAAATCTCCTCCGTATTGGCGGCACTCCCCTTCCGAGAATGCTCACTGACCTATTCAAACCTCTGCTTATGGAAGAGTCACGTACCACAGGCGGATTGGGAGTTCCGGTACTTTTTTCTTGTCAACAAAGTATTGACAGTCCGCGCAACGACTATCTTGCGGATTCCTCCCACCTCCACTACGCCGCCGGTGGGCATCCAGGCATAATGGTCTCTGCATGCGCTCATTTCTTCTTTCCTGCCTCGCGGCACTCACACTGCTTGCCGCCCCTCGTTCCCTCGACGCCGCCTCCGCGCAGACCGCGCTGGACCGCTACGTCGCCGCGCCCGACCCCGCCTATAAGTGGGAAGTCGCGTCAAAGAAAGAGATCAACGGCGCGCAGGTCACGGTTCTCGATATGGCCTCGCAAACCTGGCTCACCGCCGCCGAGGTGGACCGCCCGTTGTGGAAGCACTGGCTCACCGTCATCCGCCCCAAGAATGTGAAGACCACCACCGGGCTGCTGTTCATCACCGGCAGCGCCAACGGCCGTCCGGCGCCGGAGCGGCCCGACGCCATGCTGCTCTCCATCGCCAATGAAACCGGCATGGTGGTGGGCGAACTGCGCAACGTCCCCAACCAGACGCTGCGTTTCCTGGACGACCCGGCCGCGCGGAACCGCACCGAGGACGCCTTGATCGCTTACACCTGGGACAAGTACCTGCGCACGGGCGATGAGCGCTGGCCGGCCCGCCTGCCCATGACCAAGGCCGCCGTCCGCGCCATGGACACGATCACCGCGTTCTCGAAAACTCCCGAGGGTGGCGCGCTCACCGTGGACAAGTTCGCCGTCTCCGGGGCCTCAAAGCGCGGCTGGACCACTTGGACTACCGCCGCTGTGGACAAACGCGTCGTCGCCATCGCGCCCCTCGTGATTGACCTGCTCAACATCGTCCCCAGCTTCGTCCACCACTGGCGCGCTTATGGCTTCTGGGCGCCGGCCATTCAGGACTACACCGACAACCGCATCATGGATTGGATGGGCACGCCGCAGTACAAGAACCTGATGAAGATCGAAGAGCCCTTTGAGTATCGCGACCGGCTCACCATGCCCAAGCTCATCATCAGCGCATCGGGCGACGACTTCTTCCTGCCCGACAGCTCGCAGTTCTACTTCGATCAGCTCTCCGGCGAAAAGCACCTTCGCTACGTTCCCAATACGCGCCACAACCTGAGCCCCTCCGATGTACCCCAGACGCTCACTGCCTTCCTCGCCTCCATTGCCGACAACCGCCCGCGGCCCGACTTCAAGTTCCAGATCAAGAAGAACGGCGCCATCGAGGTGACCAACTTCTCCAGCCCGGCCGGTTCGCCGAAGGAGGTGCTGCTGTGGCAGTGCACCAACCCCAACGCCCGCGACTTCCGGCTGACGACGACCAAGAACTGCTGGCAGTCATCCCCGCTCACGCCCGCCAAAGGTAAGTACGTCGCTTCGGTGCCCAAGCCCGCTTCGGGCTACACGGCCTACTTTGTCGAACTTACGTATGATTCCGGGATGAAGTATCCCCATAAGTTCACCACAGGCGTCAAAGTGGTCCCCGATACGTATCCGTTCCCGCCGCCGAAGCCGGGTGACGGACTGGCCAAGAAGTAACGCGTCACCCCAATCCGGGTCTCCTCCCGCTCCGTAGAGTCGTGTGAACATATCGCGCGGAACGAGAGGAGACTTCCTTTGCCCAACACCGACATCATCCAAGAGATCTATGCCGCCTTCGGTCGTGGCGACATTCCCGCCATCCTTGCCCATCTGCATCCCGACGTAGCCTGGGAGAGTTGGAATGTGGACCACAGCGCCCAGCAGGCGGGCCTGGCCTACCTGCTTCCGCGCCACGGTGTGGCTGAGGTGCCGGGATTTTTCCAGGCGCTGGCCCCACTGAAGTTCCACGTCTTCGATGTGCTGTGCGTGATGGCCGGTGGCAACCAGGTGGCCTCGGAAATCCGCCTTCACATCGAACTCCCCAACGGCACGCATGTCCACGATGAAGAGGTGCACCTGTGGACCTTCGATGAGCAGGGCAAGGTTACCCGCTTTCGCCATTACATCGACACACAGAAACACCTGCGCGCCGCCGGACTTTGAGGGGGCGGGCTCGTGGCGCGGGGGCGCGCGTTGACTCCCTCCACCCAC
>JADLCA010000189.1 GCA_020847495.1 Candidatus Hydrogenedentota bacterium
GCCGCTCGGGGGAATGGGCTTCGCCGAGGTGGCAGGGCCTTCCAGGCCATGATTCTGAGTGTGCACGAGCGCCCAACCTGGACGAAGAACCTTGGCCTGGAAGGCCATGCCACCTCGTCGATGCCCTTTCCCTCGAGCGGCGGTCCCATCGAGACCACCAAAAAGCGAGCGGTCTTGCGGCGGTCCCTTTTGGCATGGTTCCGCAAGGAAGCGCGCGACCTTCCCTGGCGGCGCACCCGGGATCCCTACGCGGTCTGGGTCTCCGAGATCATGCTGCAACAGACCCGTGTCGATCAGGGCACGCCGTACTTCGAACGATTCCTGGCCGCGTTTCCAGATGTCCACGCGCTTGCCACCGCGAAGGACGATCGCGTGCTCAAGCTTTGGGAGGGCTTGGGATACTACTCCCGCGCGCGTAACCTCCACCGCGCGGCGCGAATCATCGCGTACGAGCGTGGCGGCCGCTTCCCCGCCACGGCGGCGGAATGGCAGACCCTCCCCGGCGTGGGCCGCTACACCGCGGGCGCCATCGCCAGTATCTCGCTCGGGGCAAGGGTGGCCGTCCTTGACGGCAATGTCATGCGCGTGCTGTCGCGCGTCTACAACATCGAAGAATCAACCGACTCCGCAGCGACGCGCACATATCTTTGGGAACTGGCCGAGTCGCTGGTGCCTGCGAATGCCCCCGGCGACTTCAATCAAGCCCTGATGGAACTGGGTGCGCGCGTGTGCTCGCCGCGAAATCCCTTGTGCGAAACGTGTCCGATACGCCGTTGCTGCGATGCGCGCAAGCTGGGGGTCCAAGAGTCGAGACCTGTCCGCGCACCCAAACGCGCCACCCCGCAGAAGGAGCATGTGGTGGCCGTAATCGTCCGGCGTGGCCGCTACCTGCTCGCGAAACGGCCTGGGAAGGGGTTGCTGGGCGGCCTGTGGGAGTTCCCTTCAGGAGAAGTCCGGGAGGGGGAGACGCACAGGCGCGCGCTGCGCCGGGTCATGAGCGAAGCGTTCGGGCTCAGTGCTGTCCCCGGCCCCCACATCGCGACCGTGAATCATGCCTACTCTCACTTCAAGGTCACTCTGAGCGTGTACGCCTGCTCGATCCAGGAAGGCGAGGCACCGTCTCCCACGGGCCATCTGGAGGTCAAATGGGTGCCCCGCACACAATTCGCGCGGTACGCACTCCCGAAGGCCAACCACAAGTTCCTGCAATTCTTGTAGGTATTGAGATGATTGGCGAGCGCTACGCAACCCCAATATGTGGTATGGGTTGCGGAGAATTGGAATCTTATTGGATTTCCGGATCGCTTCTGATATAATCCTCCAGGCTTAGTGTGAGTCAGTCTAAGTTCTTTTGATATCTTGCGTTATGCTGTTCCAGCGAGCCCAATTCCGGGAATTCGCTTGAGGGGTATCTTATAGTGCGTTCTATCCTGAGTGCCATCCCGGGGCTGTTCTCCCATGACATGGGAATCGACCTCGGCACCGCGAATACCTTGGTCTATGTCAAAGGCCAGGGGATTGTCCTGAGCGAACCTTCCGTAGTTGCCATCAACAAAGACACAGGCAAGGTCCGTGCCGTAGGTAATGAAGGCAAGAGCATGATCGGGCGCACGCCCGGCAACATCGTGGCTATCCGTCCGATGAAGGACGGCGTGATCGCGGATTTCGAGATCACCGAAGCCATGCTCCGGTACTTCATTCAGAAAGTCCACAACCGCCGGCGTCTTGTGATGCCGCGCGTGGCCATTTGCGTGCCGTCGGGCATCACCGCTGTGGAACGCCGCGCCGTGACCGAGAGCGCGTCGCAGGCGGGCGCGAAGAAGGTGTTTACGATTGAAGAGCCCATGGCCGCGGCGATCGGCGCGGGCCTGCCCGTGCACGAGCCGCAAGGCTGCATGATTGTGGACATCGGCGGCGGTACGACCGAGGTCGCCGTGATCTCGCTGGGCGGCATCGTGCACGTGAACAGCGTGCGCGTCGCGGGCGACGAGATGGACCAGGCCGTCATACAGCACCTCAAGCGCACCTACAACATGATGGTTGGTGAACGGACGGCCGAAGAGATCAAGATCGCCATCGGTTCCGCGTTTCCCTTGAAGGAAGAGATGGAAATGCAGGTGAAGGGACGCGATCAGGTGATGGGCCTTCCCAAGATCCTCACGATTACGTCTGAAGAGATCCGCGAGGCCCTGCGCGAGCCTGTGGCGTCCATCGTGAACTCGGTGCGCGTCACGCTCGAACGGACCCCGCCCGAACTCTCCGCCGACATTGTCGACCGCGGCGTCGTGTTGGCGGGTGGCGGCGCGTTGTTGCGCGGTCTCGACCAGTTGTTGTCGAAAGAAACCGGCCTTCATGTGACGGTGGCGGAAGATCCGCTCACCGCGGTGGTGTTGGGTACAGGGAAGTATTTGGAAGGGATTAGACATTTCCGCGACGAAGAAACGTAAACCGTGTTGCTCTCTCGCCGCATAAGTGAGAACCGGCCTACCATCATTCTCGTAGTGCTGGTGTTGCTCTCCCTGGCGTCTCTCGCGTCGGGCACCAAGGGCAACGTCATCTCCCGCACCGTCAGCAAAGGCGTCTCCATCGTGGCCTACCCGTTCTGGCAGGTCATGTCCGCGGTTCAACTGCGGGTCGAATACGTGGTGTCCTTTGTGGTGGCCTACAACGCGTCGCGTGCGGAAGCCGAGCAATTGCGCGGCGCCATCACGAGCATGGTCCCCCAGATCGCGGACCGGGACGCGCTGGAGGCCGAGAACGCGCGGTTGCGCGAGATGCTTGCGTTCCAGCGCAGCCAGCCCCGGCTTGAGTTGAGCCCTGCCTCCGTGCTGCCCGTGTCCGAAGACCCGGTGTCCGCGGGCATCATCTCCACAACCCGCGGGGTGCTCGTCATCAACCGGGGCAGCATCCACGGCGTGGAAGAGGCCATGTGCGCGATGACCAAGGATGGCGTCATCGGCATCGTGTACAGGGTGGAACCGACGCTGGCCTACGTGGCAACGCTTCACAGCGACCTGTGCAAGATCGGCGCGATGATCGGCCGCGATCGCCGCGTACGTGCCACCGTGCATGGCAGCGGCAGCGACTATAGTCCCATCTGCCGCATGGAATACATCGATACCAAACACGTCGTCCGCGTGGGTGATGAAGTCTTGACCAGCGGTAGCGGCATCTTCCCGAGCGAGTATCCCATCGGCAAGATCATCGAGGTCCACAAGGGCGGGTCGCTTTTTCAGGCGGCGGATATGGAGCCCTACGCCGACCCCTATAGTGTTGACGAGCTGTTTCTGGTGCGCCGGGCCCAGCCCACGTTGCAGGAACTCACGGGCCGCGCGGGGGAAACGCAACCCGCGGGCGTCGAAATGCCCCTGCCTCCGCCGGACGAGGCCCAACGCAAGGCGGCCAATGTGAAAAAGGGCGCGCCTTTCTCCATGCCCGACAACCGATCGATTCAGGAGCGTTTCGCTCCATAGGCATACGGACATGATGGTACGCAAGAATCTCTATTGGGCACTGGCCGTCATGGCGGCCGCCCTGGTGGAGACCACCTGGCTCAAGGCCATCAGCGTGATGGAAGTAACCCCCAACCTCACGCTGCTCATGGTCATTTACTTCGCCATTGCCGAAGGCGAAGAGCGCGCCATGTGGACGGGCGCCCTCGGCGGCGTGTTCCAGGACGTGGCCCGCAGCGCCGTGCTGGGCCATCACGTGCTCACACTGGTCCTGGTGGGCTACGCGGCCGGCCGCATCGCCACGCGTCTTGTCACGGAACACCCCGCGGTGAAAGCGGTCATGGTGTTCAGCGCCAGCATCCTCTGCGGGCTGCTCGCCATCTTCATCCAGTACGTGCAAGACCCGGGGCTGGCGGCCATGCACAACATCGTCGCGCGTGTGGTGCCGGAGTCGTTCTACACGGCGCTCTTCACGCCGATCCTGTTCTTTCTACTCGACCGTTCGTTTCGTCACCGCAACCTTGCCCTGCACGGAGGGGTGACCTGATGACTGGTACAGCCCAGAAGAAACGTTACGAAGGTTTTGAGGGACGGGTAACCTGGCTGGCGTTCGCCTTGTTGCTGGCCTTGGCCGGGCTGTGCGTGCGCCTGTGGGAATTGCAGGTGATAGAAGGCGCCCAGTACGCTGACCAGGCCGAAAACAACCGTCTCATGAATGAGCCCCTCAAATCGCCGCGCGGGATCATTTACGGCCGCGACGAGCGCGTTGTGCTCGCCGACAACCGTGCCGCCAACGACCTCGTCCTGGTACCAGCGCTGTGCAGCGATCCACAGAGCGTGATCGAAACGCTGAGCCAGATCATCGAAGTCAACAAAGATGCCCTCCTCGCGGACATTGCCAGCGCCGAGAAACGCAAGGCGCCGTGGGAACAAATCCGCGTGAAACAGGATATCTCGCGCACGGAACTCACTCTGGTCGAGGAGCGCTCCTTTGCACTGCCGGGAGTCTACACCGTGGCCCGCCCCCAGCGGCGCTACTACTACAACCAGACCGCGGGGCAATTGCTGGGATTCATCAACAAAATCCTACCTGATGAATGGGAGCGGCTCAGGCCTCGTTACAAGATTGACGATGTCACGGGACGTGCGGGCCTGGAGCAGCAGTATCAGGAAGTACTGAAGGGCACCGACGGCGCGATGATCGTGAGCCGGTACAATGGCAGCGTCCCGCAGTTGAAGACCGATGAGCGCGGCAACCCCTATGTGGAAACCGACAGCAAAGGGCGCGCACTGGAAGTCGAAGAGCGCATCGAGCCGGTCCCCGGCGGCTCGATATTCACCACGCTCGACATTGGCCTCCAGCGGGAATGCGAGAGACTGCTCAGCGGAATGGCGGGCGCGGCCGTCGTGTTGAACGCGGAAACCGGCGAAGTCCTCGCCATGGCAAGTAGCCCGGGCTACGATCCCAGCATCTACGTCACGAACAGCCCCGACAGGGACACGCTGATCCGCACGACCGAAGGTGACCCTTCGAAGCCCAGTTCAAGCCGCGCTCATGAGTTTCATTATCCACCGGGCTCCGTGTTCAAAGTCCTGCTCGCGATTGCGGGCTTGGAAGAGGGCGTCATCAACGAGCACACGACCTTCGGATGCAGCGGGAAGTTCTATCTCCCCGGGGTTTCCCGTCCTTGGCGCTGCTGGCGCCTAAGGTACGGCGGGCACGGCGGGGTGGGCGTTGTGGACGCCTTGGCCTATTCATGCGACGTGTACTTCTACAATGTCGGGCTCAAGCTGGGGCCCGAACGCATCAAAGCCTGGTCGTCGAAACTGGGCCTCGGCGTTACGACCGGGATCGATTTGCCCCGCGAAGTGCCGGGCTTGATCCCCGATCCCGAGCGCAAGAAGCGGCTCGCGATCGAAGCCAAGAAGACCGAGCCTTGGTACCAGAAGTGGTATCCGGGCGAGACGGTCAACATGTCGATCGGCCAGGGCGAGGTGGTCACCACGCCCCTGCAGAATGCGGTGCTCATGGCCTCCGTCCTCAATGGCGGACGCCGCGTGCGCCCCTATCTCAACATGGAGCTTGGGCCGCAAGTGACCGAGCCGCTTTTCAGCGAAGAGACGCTGCGGATCGTGATGGAAGGCATGCGCAAGTGCGTCGCGCGCGATAAGCCCGCCCCGACCGGCACCGGCAAGGAAGCCAAGATTGAGGGCCTCGACATCCTCGGCAAGACAGGCACCGCGCAGGTGGCCGGCTTGCAGCACGTGAAGCATTATTCCAACGAAGAAGACATCCCGTATGAACTGCGCGACCACGCCCTGTTCGTCTCGGGCGTCACGGATCGGTCGCCGCGGATTGCGGTGAGCGTGATCGTCGAGCACGGTCTGCACGGGAGCTCGACCGCGGCGCCTATCGCCCGCCAGATTTACGAGTACTTTTATCTGAAACGGCCGGACGAGCCCGGTTCGGCGAGTGTCGCGCAGCCGCTCACGATTGCGCGCCGGGAGGCCGGGGAATGAGCCGGATCGAGCGCGACCTCAACCTGCTGGAAGCCCACATCCACACGTTCAACTACCGCAACCTGCGGCGGTTGGACTGGCTGTTGGTGGGCCTGACGCTGGCCTTGTCGATCGCCGGTCTCTTCACACTGTACAGTGCCAGCCAAAGCGCGGCGGTGGATGCGCCATTCTTCTCGAAGTACTACGTGAAGCAGATCCTCTTCTGCTCCCTCGGAATCCTGATGGCCATGTTGATTGCATGCATGGATTACCGGGCGCTGGTGTCCATGGCGCCATTCTTCTATGGTTTGGCGGTCCTGCTCTTGATCGCGGTGCCGCTCATCGGGTTCACGGCCATGGGCGGCCAGCACTGGCTCCGCGCCTATGGCGTGGGACTCCAGCCCTCGGAATTCAGCAAGGTGGCGCTCATCTACACGCTGGCCTGGTACTTGTCGCGGTACCAGGAGCGGATCTACAAGATAGGCTATTTCGTTGGGGCCTTGGCCATCGCGGGGATTCTGATCCTGTTGATCCTGATCCAGGGCGACCTGGGTACCGCCATTGTGGCGTCTCCGCTGGTTTTCGTCATGCTGTTCGCCGCCGGCTGCCGCCGCCGGCACATCCTGGCCATCGTGCTGGCGGGCTGCATCATCGCCCCCCTGGGCTACTTTAATCTGGACCGCCTCCCGCTCAAGGATCACCAGAGGATCCGCATCGTTTCTTTCTTCCACCCGGAAGCGGACCCCAACTACGCCAAGGAAGCCGGCTATCAAATCATCCAGACCAAGATCGCTGTGGGCAGCGGCCAGATGTGGGGCAAGGGTTTCGGCAAGGGCACCCAAACCCACATGCGCTTCCTGCCGGTGTACCACACGGACTTCATTTTCGCCCTCTTTGCGGAAGAGATGGGCTTCGTGGGCGGTGTAATACTCATCGGGCTCTACACCCTGTTCCTCTTGCGGGGCCTCAGCCTCGCGCGGGACTGTCCCGACCTTGCCGGGGGCCTGCTTGCCCTGGGCAGCATCAGTGTGATCGCGTTCCATGTGCTGGTGAACATTGCGATCACCCTGAACCTGCTGCCCGTCACGGGGCTGCCGCTGCCGTTCCTCAGTTACGGCGGTTCCTTCTTCGTTACAACTATGATGTGCGTGGGCACCGTGTTGAGTGTCCACGTGAGAAAAGGATTTTTCTCCTGATTTATGTGATGGGCAGAGTCTACGCGCGCGTGCGGCACACCGGCGCCTTCACGCCGGTCCACTCGATCCCTGTCTGCGCGCGCGCATCGCTCCCCCCTCACCCGGAGACACCATGAAGGAATTTATCATCAATGTGGAGCCCCTCGAAACACGTATCGCGCTCATCGAGGAAAAGCGACTCACCGAACTGCTGATTGATCGCCACGAAAGCCGCAGCGTCGTCGGCAACATCTACAAGGGCCGTGTGGACTCGATCGTGCCGGGCATCCAGGCTGCGTTCATCGACATCGGCCTGGAGAAGAACGGCTTCCTGTACGTATCCGATATCGCGGGCGCGGAAGGCACTGGCGATTTTGTATTCGAAGAAGGCACGGTCAAACCGAAGGAGCGCTCGCAGCGCGGCAAGCCCCCCCGCATCGAAACGCTCCTCAAGAAGAACCAGCACATTATGGTGCAGGTCAGCAAGGATACGCTGGGTACCAAGGGCGTCCGCCTCACGAACTATGTCACCCTGCCCGGCCGCTACATCGTGCTCATGCCCACCGTGAAACACCT
Source organism: Candidatus Hydrogenedentota bacterium (assembly GCA_020847495.1). Lineage (GTDB taxonomy): Bacteria > Hydrogenedentota > Hydrogenedentia > Hydrogenedentales > SLHB01 > JAHDWY01. Next base: position 7,703 of record JADLCA010000189.1, read on the forward strand.
GGGCGTATCGCGCAAGATTGGCAGCGAGCGCGAACGCGAACGCCTGCGCAAGACCCTGCAGTCCATCCGGCCGCCCGGTCTCGGCATGATTCTGCGCACCGCAGGCGAGGGCAAGAAGAAGGGCGACTTTCAGGATGACATCAAGTACCTGAGCACGGTGTGGACCGACATCAAGGACAAGATGGAGTCTATGAAAGCGCCGTGTCTCCTTCATGAGGACCTGAGCCCCATCCTGCGGATGGTGCGCGACCTCTTCACGCGCGATGTCGAGAACCTCACGATCGACAATGAAGCCGAGGAGAAAGACATCCTTGAGTTCCTGGACAAATTTGCCCCCAATCTGAAGAAACGCGTCAAGTTGTACAACGGCAAGCGCCCCATCTTCGACAAGTTCAACATCGAGAAGGAAATCGAGAAGGCGCTGCACCGCAGGGTCTATCTCAAGAGCGGCGGCCATATCTGCATCGATCAGACCGAAGCCCTCGTCGCCATCGACGTCAACACGGGGCGCTTCACCGGCACCAAGCACCTCGAGGAAACCGTTCTGAAAACCAACCTGGACGCGGCCGAGGACATCGCCCGGCAGGTGCGCCTGCGGGACCTGGGCGGGATCATCGTGATTGATTTCATCGACATGCAGTACGAGAAGAACCGCAAGGAACTCATCCGCAAACTCCAGGAATGCCTGCAGAACGACCGCGCCAAAACGACCATCTCGGAAATCAGCGAGTTGGGGATGATTGAAATGACCCGGAAGCGGGTCAAACACAACCTCGTCAAGGCCCTCTCGCAGCCTTGTCCCTATTGCGAGGGAAGCGGCATGGTGCGATCTGTGACGACAATGACCTTCGACACGATTCGTAAGCTGCACACGCTCTTCTGCAAATCCAAGGAGAAGAAGCTGATACTTCAGCTCCATCCCGATGTCGCCCGGCGCTTGCGCACGGAGAACAAGGAGTTGTTGGACGACGTGGCCCAGAAGTTTGACCGCGAGATTGCCATTGAATCCGTTTCGGATTTTCACATCCACGACATGAAGATTATCAGCGCGCGTACCCGCCAGGAGGTCACCTCCTGACCTGGCGCGAGCACGCGTTTGACGCTCCGCTCCCGCGGCGGGTACCATCCGTGGGCGCTGTACAAGGCTGACTGCATGCACATCCAAGACATATTCGCGAGCCGCGCCACGACATTCTCGTTCGAGTTCTTTCCGCCCAAGACAGCGGACGCGGCAGGCTCGTTGTTTACGAACATCGCGGAACTCACGCCGTTGAAGCCCTCCTTCGTGTCGGTGACCTACGGCGCGGGAGGTTCCACGCGCGAACTGACTCACGACCTCGTCGTGCGCATCAAGCGCGAAACGGCCCTCGACCCAATCCCGCACCTGACCTGCGTGTGCCACAACGAAGCGGACGTGACCCAAATTCTGACCCGCTACGCCCAGGCCGGCGTCAGCAACATCCTCGCGCTCGGTGGGGATCCCCCGCGAAACGTTCAGGGCTACGAGCGGTCCCGTGACGCGTTCAAGCATGCGGCGGATTTGGTGCGTTTCATCCGGCGCTTCAATGAAACCGAAGGCCACCCGGACTCGCGCGGGTTTGGCATCGGCGTCGCCGGTTTCCCGGAGGGGCATCCGGACACTCCCAATCGATTGCTCGAAATGGACTACCTGAAGGCCAAGGTTGACGCGGGAGCTGATTACATCTGTACGCAGCTCTTTTTCGACAACCGCGATTTCTACGATTTCCGCGAACGCTGTGAACTCGCGGGAATCCACGTCCCCATCGTGGCTGGCATCATGCCCATCACAACCGTGTCGGGCATGCGCCGCATGGCCGAACTGTCCGCAGGTTCGCGCTTCCCGGCGCCTCTCCTGCGGGCCTTGGCGCGCGGCGGCAATGACCCGGAGGCGGTCCGCCGGGTCGGCGTACATTGGGCCACCGAACAGTCCCGCGACCTCCTGGACCACAAGGTCCGCGGCATCCACTTCTACACCCTCAATAAGTCCGATGCTACCAGGCAGATCTACCTGAGCCTGGGCCTCCGCGACAGTGAATCGCTATAGGCCATTCTTCGAGGCACCCTCCCCCCCGCCCGCGCGGGAGTGGACGCGGTGGACGCGGTGGACAGGCAGCCCTACCTCCGCCCTGGCGTGAGCCCTCGTCTCTGTCGTCTTCGGAGTCCTTGGAGTCCTTGCCGACCTCACCTCGCCCGCGAGCTGAATACACCACCCATCAGGAAGAAGCGCGCCCTTTGCAGCGTTTAGTCACCTGAATACACCACGGCGTCCCCGCGCCGGAAAGGACAGGGTTATGAACCGGAAGTACGCTAAGAGCTTGAAGATCGCGGTCCTGGCCATTGCCACCGTTGCGTTTGTGGCGGTGGGCGTGGTTAAGGCCGAAGATGAGGTCAAAGTGCTGAAGCTGGGCGATCCCGCGCCGGCGCTTCAAGTGGCGGAATGGCTCCAGGGCGGCCCAATTGCCCTGAACGAAGGCAAGGGCTCCAAGATCTACGTGGTCGAGTTCTGGGCGACGTGGTGCCCTCCCTGCCGGGTGACGATTCCACACCTGACGGAACTTTACAAGAAGTACAAGGGCCAGGGTCTCGAAGTCGTGGCCATTACCGACGAAGACCCCGAGTATGTGAAGGAGTTCTTAACCGAGCAGGGCGACAAGTTGGCCTATCCCGTGGCAATCGACCGCGACCAGCTGACCGCGATCGACTATATGCTTGGCGTGAACGTGAATACGATCCCCCATGCCTTCGTGATTGACGCGCAAGGCAAGCTCGTGTGGCACGGCAGCCCGCTGAATGGGCTTGAGGAGGCGGTTAAACAGCATCTGCCGAAGAAGGACAAGGCTCCTTCACGCGCGAAAGCGCCCAGCGGCAACGAGGTCTGAACCTCCGCTACAGTTTGTCGAACGGGACGTCCAGATTTGGCTTGTCCTCATACCCCTTGAAGTCGAAGTGCCACCACTCCGTCGCAAACGGAATGAAACCGTGGCGGACCATGACCTGCTCCAGGATTGCGCGGTGCCCAATGGCCTCCGCGGGGAGCGCGAGATAATCTCGATGCGCTCTCTCGCTGAAGTCATCGTAGCCAGAAGGCATCGCCACTTCTTTTCCTTGCAGGTCCGTGAGCGTCAGGTCCACGGCGTAGCCGCGGTTGTGGCGTGACCCCTTGGCCGGGTCCGCCACATAAGCGGGGTCGGGCAGGATGCTCCAGAAGATGCGCTGCACGGAGAGCGGCCGGTAGCCGTCAAATACCTTGAGCCGGTAGCCAAGGGGGTGAAGGTCTGCCTGAACGTTGGCAAGCGCTTCCGCCGCGTCCCGCACGAGAAAACAGCGTGCCTCGGGATACACCACCTTGCCCGTGAAATTGTCCGAGGTTGCGTATTTGATATCAAGCTGGATGTCCGGGATGACGTCCACCAGTTCCACCAAATCGGCGTGGGGAGCGCTGCGCATTGGGGTCGCGCAAGCGCCGGCAAGAACAGCCAACAGCAATACAGCGGCATACAAACGCGCAAATTGAATTGGATGAGTGCTCACGCCGGCCTCCTCGATGCACTGTGCGCGTCACTTCGCACGGACGCAATCGTATCCCAGTAATCTCGCGTTTTCCATACTGCGGATGGCGGAGGCAAGCGCTGGGGCTTCACATCCCCCTCGACCCTTCGGGTCGTCCCCCTTCAAAGAGGGACGCAGAGCGCGTGCCCTTTGGACCGCGTGTTGTGGCGGCCCACAGCCTCTGTGTGGCCACTGGATGCCGGTCTATTCACAAACATGGTATTGCGTTGGTCCCCCTTTGAAAGGGGGTGAAGGGGGATGTTCTTCACTTCACTTCTCTTCTCTTCTCTTCTCTTCTCTTCTATTCCTCTCCCACCCCATTTCCCCGCACTCGCCACGTGTGCTCACTCCAACCGGAACGAATCGATAGCGATATCCATCCCCGGTGCATTGCAGGGGTCGAAGCGAAGCGATGTGATTGCACCTCGCCAATGCGGATGCGCGGCAAGGTCAAACGTGTAGGTGTGGATCTGACCGTCGCGCGTCAACGGCACGATCACGCTGGCGGCCTCGCTCGTTGTGCCGGCGCCGCGTGTCCAGAACAACTGCGCCTGAATCGCCTCAGGCATGTCGCCGGTGATGCACCCGTCCACCACGGCACGTGTGAAGGCGGACGCGCGTACGTTGGTCAAGGTGACCACCACCGCGGGATCGCGGTCCACGCTCTTCGCGCGCAAGGCGCCGCCTTCCACGCGGAAGTCGCCCAGTCCCATCATACTCCGCCATCCGTCCGCGTCCTTGTTGAAGTCCCACGAAGTGACGGCCTTGACAACCGGATAGTCATAGGGTCCTCGGCCGACATCGGACGGCGCGACATTCACCGGCCACGAGGCCGGCTCACCCTTCGCGAAGACCGCGCGAATGGCCTCAAGCATGGCGAAACCGTATTCGGTGCAGGGTTCGATATAGCTGCCCTCGCCCCATTCGTTCACCGGACCGAGGATCACGAGCGATTTTCCGTGGCCTTCGCAATACGCTTTCGCCTCGCGCAAGAGACGCTCGAAGCGTTCCGGCGTGCGCTCCTGGATGACCAGAGACTTGTCGCCGTGCCAGGGACGCGAGTCCCATCCTGTGTCCACGAGCGGATAGTACGTCAGGGGCGCGCACATCGCGTCGCGACGCGCCCATGCCGCCGGTGCCGATGTGACCACGTCCTCATACTGCGCCCGCTGCGGCGCGGGCAGATTGTCGGTGGCACTGCCCCACTCGTGATAATTCGTCGCGCCTGCGTATCCCTCGGCGGCGAGCATTTCCACGAAGGCAGGAGACTCGGCGGTATTCACGGCCACGAACTCCACGCCCTCATAGCCCGCTTCGCGGGCCATCCGTTGCGAGTTGTCGAGCGCAGCCTTGGCGCCTTCGGAACCGCCGAGGTCGTTGCGGAGGTTGCGCGGGTCCCAGAGGAAGAGCGCGGGCTTGCCGTTGATGCGATAGTAGCTGTCCATGTTGAAATACTGGTCGATCCACTCGCGCGTGACATTTGCCCAATCCTCGCGGGAGTGAGTGTTTGGCGGGTTGTGGTTGGCCCACATGATCGCCACCTTGAGGTTGTCGCGGTATCGCGATCTCTTGTACGCCTCGAACCAATGAGTCAGGTGCTGGTTGCCCTTGATCCAATACCAATCCACAAGAAAGACCGTGATGCCGCTTTCCGCGGCCCACTTGATCTGCCAGTCCACACATTCCGGATTGCTCTCGTCGTAGTAGCCGAGAAGCGGTTTGCGTATCGGTGCGGTCTCGCGGACGCAGTCCCACTTCGCGGCCGATTCCCAGCCCGGGAAGTAGTAGGCCGCAACATCCATCGTGGTTTCGACGGGCCGGGGTTCGGGCACATAGTCCGCGGCAGGCAGACTAAGAGATTCCGTGAAAGCTAACGTAGTCTCGATGCTCTCCGGCACGTTCTTGCCCTCGAACGATGCCTTAACCGTGTAGCTATCAGCGCGCTCCGCCACAACGGTCCACGTGAGATCTGCATATTCGTCAAAGGCCAGACCTTCGATCGAAGGTTTCTCTGGCGCTGCGGAAATGGCTAGACCCTCCGGCACGATCAACTGTACACCGCGGACGCCATTGAAGCCTCCGCCGAGGTTCTTCACGCGCACGCAGACCGAAACTGGCGCGCCCGCGCGATTGACTGCGTTCTCGAATCCAAAGTAGGTTGCCGCGAGTTCCGGCGGACCGTCCGGCTCCTCGCCGATGCTGACCGACTGCAGGGTGATCGCGGCGTCTTCCGGCAGGCGAATGCCCAGTGCAAGCAGTGGGCTCTTCCACGCGCGATTGCCTTCCATCGGCACGTTATAGGCAAGCGGCCGCTCGCTCTTGCGCATCGCAAAGGACTCGCTTTGTAGGCCGGGTACGTCTTCCGAAGCCCAAAGTATCGTTGCGGCGCCGTCGCGGTCCGACTGCAACTCGACCGTCACCCACGGGCGGTCTTCAACCGGCAGCTTCAGCGGTGGCGCGAAGCTCTCCGCGGCGCCGGGAATCGTATGCCAGGGATTCCCCGGCGTGAAGCTCCACGAGTAGTGGCCGGTGATGGGCTCCTGATCGGCGCCCCACGTCCTCACGGAGATGCTGTCGATCTCAAAGTGCGCGCCATCGAACAGGTCGAGGCGCAGCTTCTTGATCGTCCCTTCCGCCTGCCAGAAGGGAAAGATGGGCACGTCGTGGAACGCGCCGTCTCCCGCAACCTGCCACCGTTGGCTGCGTTCCTGCGAGAAGCCTCCGAACGGACCCTCTTCCGTGCCGGTCCAGAACAACTCGCCGCTGCCGGTTTGGCTTGCTTTTACACGGATGACGAGGTACTGCCATGGCGTAGCCGGGAACGACAGACCCGTGCAGAAAAACATCGGATCCCATTTCACGGCATCCGCGCAAAGGACCCCGTCCTTCACAGCGACATTGGCCACGTGCTCGTTCGGCACCCAAGACTGCGCCTCAGCAGGATCGTCAAAGGTCCAGGACGGGAGATCCTGGGCTGCCAAGGCTAGAAACAGCGGTAAGACTAAAGCGGTCATGTTCTCGAACTCCTTCGGTCGTCCAAAAGAAAGTGACAGCATGGCATGGACAGCCTCGCTCGGGCAATTCGTCGCAGGTCGCCGAGGCGACCGAATACCTTCGCGCGTATTGAGTAGGGCGGGATTTGCTCCCGCCTTCTTAAAGGAGCGGTAATGACGTCAGCTTGCTCAAAAGCCGGCAAGGTGCTGGCACTGGCGTTTGGGCGTTATGCCTTCGCAGGTCCCGGATCAGTGTCCACCGATTCGCGCTTGGGAGAGACCCGAGGGCGGGAACCAATCCCGCTCTATTTCACGCCTTTTCCCTTATCACATTGGCGGGATGCAGGATCTTGGCGTAGAATAGAAGTGAAGGAAGGTCCGTCTACTGTGTTGCCTCTGGCTGCACGCGGCGGATTAGGAGCAGCGAAGTATATGCGCGCCAAGAACTTCTCAATCGTTTGGTCTGTCTGTGGGCTTGCGCTTGCCATTATCGCGGGCACAGGCTGCCCCAATTCGGGCGAGCCCCCCGCCGACCTCGTAGTGACCTACAACGTGCCCTACGCGGTGGGCAATGTGGCCTCCGGGCCGGGCGCCACGACGTGGGAGGAGCAGCCCCTCTACCTCGACGTGTACGAGCCGCCCGAGAGCAAGGCGGCGCGGCGTGCCCTCATCCTCATGCACGGCGGCAGCTTCCTGGAGGACGGGAAGGACAGAGATCGCATGGTGGTATGGGCAAGCTACTTCGCGCGCCGCGGGTTCGTGGTGTTTTCGATCGACTACCGGCTCATCACCGATTACCCGCCGACGCCGCCCGCATACTGGGAGCTGACCTTCATGCCCGATGCCGCCCACGCAGCCACGGTCGACGCGAAGGCCGCCGTGCGATTCGTGCGCGCGAACGCCGCCTCCTACAACGTCGATCCAAACCGCATCGCGTTCCTGGGTGAATCTGCGGGCGCCATTGCCGGGGCAGGCGTCGCGATTACGGACTCCGGCGATTGGGCATCAGACGGTCCATCTTTCCCCATCCCGGAATTCAACAACCCCGGCGTGTCCGCGCGGGTGAATGCCTACGTGCACTTCTGGGGCAACGCCGACCATGTGCTTTCCGAGATTGACGCCAACGACCCGCCCGTGATGATCTGCCACGGCAACGAAGACGACGTGTTTCTGACGCCCTTTCAATCAGCGGAACGGTTCAACTTCTTCCTGGACCGGATCGGAGTTCCCAACGAGTTCTACGAGGCGGACGGCTTCGGCCATTCCGCGTGGAACTATCGCCTGCGCGGCAAGAGCCTCGAGTTGCTCACGCTGGAGTTTCTGCAGGAGCAATTGCCGTAAGGGACACGGCGCGATTGAAGGTGCATTCCGCAGAGCCGTTCAGAGTGCTCTCTTGTCCCGCAGTTGGACAAATGCCCCGCAAATAGTGTTCGCTTAGGCAGAACTCGCACCCACACTCAACACGAATGGAGCAGTGATGAATTACGTTCTGCGCGTGCATGCGATGTCTATCCTCGCGCTGTTTTCGGGCACCCTCGCGGCGCAAGGGCCAACGCTCCTGGGCGAATGGATCGCGCCGTCTGAGGACGTGAATATCGTGCGCGACACGTCCGGCAATGGCCGGGACCTCGAGACGCGCGGGGCGAAGGTGCTGCACCGTCAGGAGGATCTGGTCGATCATCCGCATATCTTCTTCGACGGCGAAGGCGCACATGCCGCTGTGGATGCCTCGTCGGGCCTGAATCCGAAGCACATCACCATCAGCCTGTGGTTTCGTACCGGGGACCTTCCCATCGAGTCCCAGGTTCCGCTGCTTGTGAAATCGCTTCCGCAGCACACGGAGCCCTGGTATCAGTACGGGCTCTTTCTCATGGACACTCCCGAACATCCACGTGCTGTGGCCTTTTACGCAAGCGCCGGCGGACACCTGGTATTCGCCGAGGCCAACAACGTGGAGTGGGGCTCCAACTGGAATCATCTCGCGGCAACGTATGACGGCGCCACAGCGCGCATCTACGTGAATGGGAGTGAAGCCGCGCACGCGACGGTGGACCCGGCGCCGCTGGACGCGTACGACACGCCAATCCTCCTCGGCGCTTACGCGAATCTTCCGAAATCGGCTGGCAACTGTTTCCATGGCGCCATCGCGGAAGCGCGCCTGTATGACGGCGCACTGGATGCTAAAGCGGTCCCCGCGGAGTACGAGCGCACGCGCGGCATCTTTCCGGATCGCCGCGAATCCATCGTCGAGGAATCCGAGTACGCGCGCTCGCTGAACGCGGCCTTGCGCGAAGGCAAGGACATCTGGGGAGAGGCGCTCATCGCCGAAGGCGGTGCGACGTACGATCGGATCAAGAATTACCTGCGGCCCTTGTACTACTCGACAGGATTCACGAATGAGACTCTGGGCGTTCACAACCTCCTCTTTGGTCTGGATGGCGGCGAGCCGCCGTACATCATTCCCGTGGCCGATGGCAGCCGCATCACGGCGGATCGCTACGAGAACACCAATGACCTCTCGGTCTTCGCCGGCACGGAGGGGAGCGAGCCCTACGGCCAGAATGTGGAGAAGCTCACACAGCAGGTCTTAGAGGGCGGATATTATCCGATCCTGCAGACTGCCTATGAAGATGCTGATGGAAACACGTACACGCAGGAGTCCTTTGCCTCGCCGCTGGATGGCGTGGAGGGACTGGCCGCATTTGTGCGCGTGACAGTGCGGCGTGCGGATAGTGGGGGCAAGGTGACCATGCGCTTCGTCCGCGGCAGCGACGAGTCAAGCCTCGCCGCCTCGCAGTCTTTGACGCGCGAAGGCCGGGAAGATCGCTGGACCGTGGATGGCGCCAGCGCGACGTGCACGCTTATCTGGCATCCGAGCCACGCGGTAAATGTGGATTCAGAGGCGGTGGCGCGCCTCTATGACAAGAAGAAGCCGGAATGGAAAGCGTATTGGGATTCGCTCCTTGCGCAAGCAGCCGTGTTTGATGTGCCCGAGACACTGGTGATGGATGTTCAGCGCAACCTGCTCATTCAGAACCTCATCATGCGGTGGCGCTACAGCCTCGGCGCGGTCGTGTATCACAACTCCTTCTATCAGCCCGAGAGCAGCGATGCCGTGGCGACGCTGGGACTGTACGGCTACGCGGGCGCACACCGGGACGGACTCGAGTATCTCGTCGGTCAAACCAAAGGCGCCCAGTACTACGCGAACTGGGAGCGTGCCGAGAAGCTGACGCACGCGGCGCACTACTACCACTTGACTCGCGACGACGCCTTCATCGAGCGCAACACGCCCGCGTACGAAGGCTTCTGCGATGAGTTTCGCCGTCAGATCGAAGCGGACCCGAACGGCCTGCTGCAGAAGGAGCGCCAATGCGGGGACATCCCGCAGGTGTCGTATTTCGTCTGGCACCAGATGCTCGGATGGCGCGGCATGCGCGACCTGGCCGTGATCTGGAAGGAGATTGGCCGCGCTGACCTCTATGAACGTTACTTCCCCGTGGCGCAGGGATTCAAGGATGCGATCGCGCGCGCGATGATGTCCTCGCAAAAGGATATGCCCGATGGCACGCTCTTCATCCCGCGCATGATGCTCGAGGAAGCGCCCATCGAAGCGCCCGTAACAGAGACGCGCCTCGGCAGTTACTGGAACCTGTGCATGCCCTACGCTTTCGCATCGGGATTCTGGGACCCCCACGGCGGCGATATGGATCGCATCGTGGGATTCATGCGCAACCACGGCTCCTTCCTGCTGGGATTGGTGCGCTTCAATTATTACCCCACGCCGATCGGCTCGTACCGCGCGAAGGGCTTGCCGGGGTACTACACCACCGGCTTCGACAATGTCTACCTGCCGGATTATCTGCAACTCATCGCGGACCGCGATGAGGCCGACCAGCTTGTCCTCTCATTCTATGGCAAACTGGCCCACGGCCAGACGCGCGGCACCTTCGTCTCGGGCGAAGGAGAGACCGTGGGCGAACGGCCCGGCGAGTTCTACCGCTCCTGCTACGGGACCCCGTGCAGCGCGAACAACAACGCTTTCCTGCTCCCGCTACGGCTCATGCTCCTGCGGGAGTCGTTCGATCGGGAGAATGGCTTGCCCGACTCGTTGTACCTCGCCCACGCAACGCCCCGCGAATGGCTGGAAGATGGCAGGAGCATTCGCGTCAAGAACGCGCCGACCTGCTTCGGCCACGTGAGCTACCGCATCGACTCGCATCTCGCCCGCAACACCATCGAGGCGAGCATTGCGCTCCCCAATCGGAATCCCGCGAAGGGCGTCTTAGTGAAGATTCGGGCGCCGCGCGGATATGCCATGGATGGCGTGCTTATCAACGGCAAGGCCCACTCTGCCTTTGATGTAACGAGCGAGATCATTGACCTGAGTGGCCTCGAAGGCGGCTTGGAGATCACCGTCACCTACCGAAGCTCCTAACCCGGATTTCTCACACGCACGCACCGCTGCTCGATCAATCCCAGTTGAATCAGCCGTTTGCATGACCTTGGCACGTCCTCTTTGCTTACACGATGTGCGTGTGAGAAATCCTCTCGAGTGTGCCTATGGGCCATTGCTAAAGCATATCTCACCGCCCGCTGCGCGGGGGGCGGTGAGATATGCGGACTAAGTCGACATAGGACGGCTCGCGCACTCCGTACACCCGGACACAGAATCCGGCAGTTGCTCAGACC
>JADLCA010000190.1 GCA_020847495.1 Candidatus Hydrogenedentota bacterium
CCTGTGTCTTTCTTACTTCTTGTCTCCCGATAATTGTCGTTCTGAGACCAGTGATGCCTTTCTGAAAGACAAGCACGGCATGAAAGGAAGAACACTTGAAGGCATGGCAAGCGCGTGTGGCACAGGCGCCCTCGCCTGTGTCTTTATTGGACAATTCTCGAGCCACTAGAAGTTTCTTCATCGCGATGCTATAGAAGGAATCATAGCCATGGGCATTCTGACCGCCTTTGCACTGGCTTTGTGGGCCGCCACCGGAATCTCACCCGACCCGCGCAACATCTTAAACGGTTACGAAATCCCAAGCGAAGGTTACTGCGATCAACCCTATATCGTCGTGAACGATCTCGGCGAATGGGTCTGCACGCTCACCACGGGCCCCGGCGCCGAGGGCAACGACCGCCAGCACGTCGTCGCGACGATCAGCCGCGATGCGGGCAAAACCTGGAGTCCGCTCATCCCTATTGAGCCGCAGGACGCGCCGGAAGCCTCGTGGGTGATGCCATTGAAGACGCCCAGCGGCCGCATCTACGCGTTTTATACGTTCAATGCCGAGGATCGCCGCGAAGTGCTTCAATCTAACGGCACCCCCACGAAGCGCGTCGACACGCTGGGCGAGTATGCTTTCCGCTACTCCGACGACGGCGGGCATACGTGGTCCACGGAGCGCTACACGGTACCCATCCGCGCGTTTGATATCGATCGGGAGAACGCCTACGGCGGCGAGGTGCGTTTCTTCTGGGGGGTGGGCAAACCGATGATCCATGACGGCGCGGCGTTCATCGGCCTCGCAAAGGTCGGCGCATTTGGCCAAGGGTTCATCGAACGCTCAGAGGGCTTCTTCTTGCGCAGCGACAACATCCTCACGGAACCGGATCCCAACAAGCTTCGCTGGGAAACCCTGCCTGACGGTGACATCGGACTCCGCGCACCCGCAGGTCCCATCGCGGAAGAGCAGAACCTGGTGCGGCTGAGCGATGGCTCGCTCTTCTGCACGTATCGCACGACCGATGGGCACCCGTGCCACGCCTACAGCCGCGATGGCGGCCACACGTGGACCGCGTCCGAGTACATGACCTACACGCCGGGCGGGCGCAAAGTGAAGCATCCCCGCGCCGCGAACTTTGTGCGGCGCTTCAGCAACGGCAAGTTTCTCTACTGGTTCCACAATCACGGCGGCAAGACCTACGACGGGCGCAACCCGGTCTGGCTGAGCGGCGGCATCGAGAAAGACGGGCACATCCACTGGTCACAACCCGAGATCGTCTTGTACGACGACACGCCCGGCACGCGCATGAGCTACCCGGACTTCATCGAGCAGGACGGGCACTACTACATCTCCGAGACGCAGAAGTCTGTTGCGCGCATCCACGAGGTTGATCGCACTCTGCTCGAAGGACTGTGGAATCAGCGCCGCAATGAGACACCTGCGACGGGCGGTCTCGTGCTGTACTCGAAGGCGGAGGACACGAAGCCTGGAAAAGAAGTCCCCATGATGCGATTGCCCGGGTTGAGGCCGGGCGGCGGTTTCACACTCGATCTGTGGCTTGATATCAAGAGTGCGCCTGTCCCCGGGGAACTGCTGACCACGCTGGACGCGAACGGCGCGGGGATAGCCGTGTCTTTTGCAGAGCATGGCCGCATCGGGCTGACCCTGTCCAACGGCGCGATCAAGGAATCCTACTCCAGCGACGCGGGAGTTCTGTCCACGCCGGGGCTGCATCACGTCGCAATGATCGTTGACGGCGGGCCGCGAATCGCGACCTTCGTTGTGGACGGCATACTGTGCGACGGTGGCGAGGAAACGACCCAGGGCTGGTACCGTGTCAACCCCGCGTTGCTCGACTGTAACGGAAGGGGCGCGATTCGCATCGCGGACGCGCCGGGCGTCTCGATCGTCTCACTGCGCATGTACAACCGCTACCTTCGCACCTCCGAAGCCGTGGGCAATTGGCGGGCCGGATTTCATACGCCCATGGCCGAGGGCGAGACGCACGATGTCGTTGTGTACGGTGGCACGGCGGGCGGGGCAATCACCGCGATTGCGGCCGCCAAGGAAGGGCTGAGCGTCGTGTTGCTCGAACCCGGGCAGCACATCGGCGGCATGGTCTCCGGCGGTTTGGGCCGCACCGACCATGGCAACAAGGCTGTCATCGGCGGCATGTCGCTGGAGTTCTTCCAGCGCGTGGGCAAACACTACGGCGAGGAAGTGTCCTGGTTCTTCGAACCGCATGTCGCGGAGCAGGTCTTTCGCGATTGGCTCGCCGAAGCCGGCGTCACGGTGGTCTTCGGGCAGCGCGTGGACGCGGTCGATATGAAGGGCGCACGGCTCATCGCGCTGGCCATGGAAGACGGCACCGTGTACCGTGGCAGGATCTTTGTTGATGCTTCGTACGAAGCCGACCTGCTGCCGCGCGCGGGCATCTCCTACACGTGGGGCCGCGAATCGCAATCCGTCTACAACGAATCGCTCGCGGGCCGCATCGAGCGCAGCCCGAAACACCAGTTCCCGGGTCCGATCGATCCATACGCCGCAGACGGCACGCTGCTGCCGCTGATCTACTGGGGACCCGCCGGCGACGCGGGACAAGGCGATCGCAAGGTGCAGGCCTACAACTTCCGTTTGTGCCTCACGAATCGCGAGTCCAACCGGCTGCCCTTCCCCAAACCCGAAGGCTATGATCCGGCACGGTACGAGTTGTTGAAGCGCTACCTCACGGCGTATCCGGACCTCAGGGTCGAAAACATCATGATTCCCAGCCCCATGCCCGAGGATAAGACGGACGTCAACAACAACGGCGCTATCTCCACGGATTACATCGGCGGGAGCTGGGAGTACCCCGAGGCGGATTACGCACGCCGCGCGGAGATATGGAAGGCGACGCTGCAGTACATCCAAGGCTTCCTCTACTTCATCGCCAACGACCCGAGCGTGCCGCCCGCGTTGCAGGCGGAGATGAACACGTGGGGCCTTTCGGCCGATGAATTCCAGGACACGGACCACTGGCCGCACCAGATGTACATCCGGGAGGCGCGGCGCATGATCGGCGAATACGTCATGCACCAGCAGGACCTGCAAACCGAACGCACGAAGGAAGACTCCATCGGCATGGGCTCGTACAACAGCGACTCGCACCACGTGCAGCGCGTTCCGGCGAGGCCGAACGTGGAGTTTGCCGGCGACGCGCCAGCCGTCGTGAACGAGGGCGACATGCAGGTGCCTGTGCAGCCCTACGAGATCGCCTACCGCGCCCTGACGCCCAAACGTGCGGAGGCGGAGAATTTGTTGGTGCCGGTCTGCTGTTCCGCGTCGCACGTCGCGTACTCGTCGATCCGCATGGAACCGCAATACATGATCATGGGTCAAGCTTGCGGCATGGCCGCGGCACTCGCGCTGCGCGATGGCGTGCCCGTGCAGGACGTGCCGGTTGCGGCGTTGCGCGAACGCCTTTCCGCGCAGGGGCAAGTTCTGAAGGCTGAAGAGGCGAAGTCGCCATACTTCAACGCGAAGGACCTGCCCGGCATTGTGCTCGACAATCCTGACGCGGAAGCGCACGGCGTATGGAGGCGCGCTTCGTCCGTGGGGCCGTATGTGGGTTTCGACTATATTCACCAGGGAGAAGACGCGAGCGGCGACTGCACGCTGCGTTATGTGCCCAAGCTGCCCAAGGCCGGCCGCTACGAAGTGCGCTTCGGTTACACCGCGCACCCCAACCGCGCCACGAACGTGCCCATCACCGTCCACACCGCGAACGGGCCGGTTGAGATCGCGATCAACGAGCGCGAAACGCCGGGCGCACTGATTCCATTCGTTTCGCTGGGTGTTTTCGAGTTCAATGCCGCCGGGGACGGCGCGGTCGAGGTGCGCACGAAAGGTGTCGATGGCTACGTGGTGGCCGACGCTGTGCAATGGCTGCCAGTCGAGTAGCGCATCGCGACCGTAAAGTCTGGCTCGAACAACCTCGCGGTTCACGCGGACACGGCTTCATGCGCGCAGCACTGACGAGCGGTGCGGCGCCTGACCCATTTTTCGAGACTGATAACCGGAAGGATGGTCGCACCAACAGCCATGGAGAGTGCGATGTCGCCCGGCGCCAAGGGAGCCGTGCCAAACACGCCGTTCATGAACGGCATGTAGATGAATGCCGCCTGCAACAGCAACACGCCCGCGATGCCGAGAAATACTGTTGGATTGCTGAAGACACCCACGCTCAACACCGAACCGCGCAACGACCGGCAGTTCAACAGGTAGAACACCTGGAACATGATGACGGTGGTCACGGCCATCGTTTGCGCTTCGGCCAGCGCAACGGCATCGGTCAGATGCAATTCCACGGCGTGGAAGTACTCCCAGACGAACAGGCACACGGCGCCCGCCGTCATGAGAAGCGCCGCCACCGCCGTGCGCACGAGCACGAAGCGGTTCAGCACGGGCGCGTTGGCGGCCCGCGGAGGGCGGCGCATTGAGTCGGGTTCCCGGTTCTCAAACGCCAGAGGCAACGCCAGCGCCACCGTCGCCACGAGGTTGATCCACAGCAACTGTGTCGGCTCGATTGGCAGCAGCATCAGGCCCGTTTCCCCGCTGAACGGGAAGAACGCGACCGCGTAAAGCAGGATGAGGGCGAGACCCAGATTGGTGGGCAACACGAAGGCCAGCGACTTGATCAGATTGTCGTACACACGCCGCCCTTCATCGACTGCCGCGGCGATGCTCGCGAAGTTGTCATCCGTGAGGACGACATCCGCGGCCTCCTTGGAAACCGAGGTGCCTGTGATGCCCATGGCCACGCCGATATCCGCCTGCTTCAATGCGGGCGCGTCGTTGACGCCATCCCCGGTCATGGCGACCACGTGGCCTTCCGCCTGCAGAGCGCGGACCAACCGCAGCTTGTGCTCTGGCGCCACGCGCGCGAAGACGTTGGTTTCGCGCGCCACGCGCCGGAGCGTATCGTCGTCGCACAAGGCCAAATCCGATCCCGCGAGTGCGGGAGACTCGCCGGTGATGCCCAGCTCGCGCCCCACAGCTTCGGCCGTGGCGCGGTGGTCGCCGGTGATCATCTTCACAGCGATGCCCGCAGAACGGCACGCGCGGACGGCCTCGATGGCTTCGGCACGGGGCGGATCGATCATCCCGGCAAGACCTTCGAGCGTGAAGCCCGATGAGCAGTCCTCGAGCGTCAACTCGCCGCTGTCCGTGCTCATCGTGCGGGATGCCACGGCGAGCACGCGCATGCCCCGCCGCGCAAGCGCTTCCACTTCGCCGGACACGTTCGTGTGTTCCAAGGTTGATGTGCAGCGCGCGAGGATCACTTCGGGCGCGCCTTTCAAGATGACCAGCATCTGTCTCTCGTCCGCGGGATGCGCCGTAGCCATGAATTGGTTCTCGGACTCGAAGGGAATGGCGTCGAGTCGCGGCGCCTGGGCGCGCACCTCGTCGTGCAGGATGCCCGCCTTGCGCGCCACCACCACCAGGGCCGCCTCGGTCGGGTCACCGGTGATGGCCACGTTGTCCTGTGCCGATGATATTGTTGCATCGCTGCACAGCACGCACGAACGCAGGAGCGTCATGACGTCTACGGGCAACGGCGTGACGATCTGCTCTTCCCTGCGGAACTCGCCGTGCGGCTTGTACCCAATTCCCGTGACGGTTACCGCACCCGTGGCGGGGGTCCAAAGCTCTTGTACCGTCATTTCGTTCCGCGTCAATGTGCCGGTCTTGTCCGAGCAGATCACGGTGGTGCTGCCCAGGGTTTCGACTGCGGGCAGCTTGCGTATGATCGCGCGGCGGACCGCCATGCGTTGCACGCCGATGGCCAAGGCAATCGTGACAATGGCCGGCAACCCCTCCGGAATCGCGCCCACGGCCAGAGCGATGGCGAAGATGATCGATTC
>JADLCA010000191.1 GCA_020847495.1 Candidatus Hydrogenedentota bacterium
GAGATCCCCAAGGGGTTCCACCTTGACACGCTCCAAGAACCTGCGGCACGAAGAGGCTGCGACGGACGGCTCCGACGGAAAAGGGCTCGGGCCCACTCCGGTGCACTTAGAATATGAATCCGGGCAGTTTTCGCTGGCTTGGTGCACTGCGAACGGGCAGGCCATTCGTGCTATACTCGCCGCCTGTACGCCTTTGGGCTTGACCGCACTGTATAGAGGAGCTTGGCACCGCTTTGGCCAAATTGAGTCAGAACAGCAATAACCGCGGCTCTGCGGCACATGTTTTGCCTTTTGAGAAGCGCATCGTGGAACTTGAGGCCCGCCTCGAACAGGCCGAAGATGACGATACACGCCACGAAATCACGCAAGAGCTGGAGCGCGAGCGCGAACAGGTATTTACGCAGCTTACCCCTTGGCAGCGCGTGGAACTGGCCCGTCACGCACAACGCCCCAAGATGATGGACTACGCAAGCCGGATCTTCGAGGATTTCGTCGAGTTGCACGGGGATCGGGTTTCGGGTGAAGACGCGGCCATGGTGGGGGGGATCGCCCGGTTCCACGGGCAGACCGTCATACTGGTCGGCCAGCAGAAGGGAAATTCCACTGACGAACGCATCCGGCGCAACTACGGCATGGCGTATCCGGCGGGGTATCGCAAGGCCTTGCGCATGTTTGAGATGGCTGAACGTCTGCATATCCCGATCGTCACCATCGTGGACACTCAGGGCGCTCATCCCCATCCCGACGCCGAGCAGCGCGGGCAGGGACCGGCCATCGCACGCAACCTTTTGTATCTTATGGGTATTAAGACTCCAGTGTTCTCCGTTGTCATCGGCGAAGGTGGCAGTGGGGGCGCGCTGGGTATTGCGGTGGGCGACTGGGTCTGCATGTTTGAACATGCCATTTATATGGTCTGCGCTCCCGAGCGTTGCGCGGAAATTCTATGGCGCGATGCCAGTAAGAAGGACATTGCCGCAGCGGCGCTGCGGATCACCGCCCATGACCTGAAGGGATTCGGAGTCATCGATGCCGTTCTCCCGGAGCCGGGCGGCGGGGCTCACCGGGCACCCGACGCGGCCGCCCAGGTGTTGGACCAGGAGATTGAGCAGTTTCTGGCCCGTGCCAAGACAGGCGATTGGACGCCGGAACGGCGCCAGGAGAAGTTCCGGAAGATGGGTGTCTGGCGCGACGTTGTATAGGCCGTCGTTGGGCCTCGATGCGCCCTCAGGAACGAGCGGGAGGTTCAAGGGGCAGGGAGTTCGCCCACGCAGGCCGTCAGTGTATGGGGCTCCAGCAACGCCCAATGGATAGTATCGAGTATATAGACGGTGGCGTGCGTGTCCGCGTTCGCGTTCAGCCCCGGTCCTCGCACTCGGGTGTCAGCGGGGAGCGGGAGGGCCGGTTGTGCATTAGGCTTACGGCTCCGCCCGTGGATGGCGAGGCCAACGCGGCACTCATCGCGTTCCTCGCCAAGGCCCTTGGAATTCCCAAGCGGTCCGTGACGATTGTCAGCGGCGAGCGCGCCCGCGAAAAGACGGTTGAGATAGGTGGGGTGTGCGCAGAGGATGTCCGGGAGAGACTGCTTCCCGGCGATTCTCGGAGTGTGAAAGACGCATGCGAGTAGAACCACCCACTGACGCGGACGCGCGGAGACGGCCTGCCGGAAAGATAGACCTGCGTCTCCCTGTGGTTTGCATTCTCGAGCGTTCCTGTTATTCCGAGCATTCCTTCACGACCGGCACACGATTCCACGCCCATTCCCGCACTTCACATCTGGCATATGAATTCCACCGTGGAGCAATGGGGGGCCTTCCCGTGCTGCTCGTTGTCCTGGAGCCACGCAGCGATTCGACGCAATCGGCCGTGCTGGCGCTGCGGCACGCGGCGCCGCAGGGCATTTCCGCACTCGTACTCGGCGGGACTGCTCTTCCACTGGTTTCCAGCTTGGGCGAAGGCCAACTCGTCGTGATCTCGGACCACATCAACCTTCTTGGACACCACCCGCTGGTGGACAGGACTACGGTTGAGCTTGGCCACGGCTTCCCGGATATGTCCCGTGCCTACGATGAGCGCCTGCGTGAATGCGTTGAGTCTGAGGCCGCTGCATTGAGCCAGTCTGCCGGTCACGGCGTGTACCTCGCTTGCGAGGAAGACATGGACGCTACGGACCCGTTTGTCCGCGCGGCGGTTGATGCGGGTGCCTGTGTGCGGGGATCCGGGATTGCGCCAATTGCTGTGCTGGGCGCTGCGCTGCGCGTGCCAGTTGTGGCGGCCATATTGGTGAATGGGAACGCCGCCTGTCACGGGGCGCCGGATGCCTGCTCCCGGGAGGAGCGGAAAACGATGCTGGCACAAGCACTTGCCCGCGGCGTTTTCGGGGTTCGGGAAGAGTATCGGACCGAGGTCGGGAGCCACGGGGCCCTCAGGTCTCGCGAGACCCATACAGCGGTCTTGACAAAAAGTCGCACAAGCGTTGTGCTAAGAGTATCATAGGCGTGTTCATACAATGTTTAATTTATAGCGCCAGCATTCATACTGAACGAAGGAGGAGTTGTGTCCACGAAAATCATCCGGGCGATGTTTGTGTCCGCCTGCATACTCATGGGCGGCCTCTGGTCCTACTATCTCGTCAATGAGTACAATGACGTAGCAACAAGCCAACTCTCCGGGCGAAGCGGTCAAGTGACCCAAGGCACGGCTACCGGTTCCGTTCCCCTTCCACAGAGCGTACCCCTCTGGGTGGGCATTGGGGGAATTGCCGGGTGTGTGGTATCCATTCTCATTGTCTTCGGCCTGGCACTGATAACCCAAGACCTGTTCGAGCGCATGTTCCCCGCCTTGGTCGCCATCGTGCTCGCCATGATGATGGGCTACTTTCTGGCCAAGTACATTCTCCTCTGGTACGAGACAACCGACCGGACCGTGGAGACCTTTCTGACGACCACGTTGGTCCTGATGTTCGGGTACGTCGGCATCTGGCTTGGGCTGTCCCGTGCCACACACTGGGACACCCTGATCCAGGCGGTGCACCGCAAGGCCTTCGAGCGCAGCAATCCAAAGATCGTCGATACGAGCGTTATTATTGATGGACGGATCGCCGATGTGTGCAGGACAGGTTTCATCGAGGGCACGCTCGTTGTTCCGCGTTTCGTGCTCAAGGAACTCCAGAACATCGCCGATTCGGCGGATGAACTCAGGCGGGTGCGAGGAAGGCGCGGGCTCGATATCGTCAAACAGCTCCAGCAACCCGACAGCAATGTCACGGTCGAAGTCGTCGAGGATGACCCGCATGCTATCCGCGAGGTGGATGGGAAGCTGGTAGCCCTGGCGCGCGAGTTCAACGCGAAGATTCTGACCAATGACCTCAATCTCAACAAGGTCGCCCAGATCGACGGGATTGAAGTGCTCAACATCAATGACCTGGCCAATGCCCTCAAGCCCGCCCTCCTGCCGGATGAGCAATTGCAGGTTAAGATTGTCAAAGAGGGCAAAGAGGCCCAGCAGGGGGTTGGTTATCTCGATGATGGCACCATGGTAGTCATCGATGGCGGGCGCGAGTTTGTGGGCAAGGAGGTCATGGCCCTGGTCACCTCGGTCCTCCAGACCACGGCTGGCCGCATGATCTTCGGGAAACTCCAGCGGGTTGTGACCTGATACTGTGAAACACGTTCAACTGCTTATCCCGGCGGCGGGCATGGGAACGCGTCTCGGAGCCGGCCGCCCCAAGGCGCTGATTGAACTGGACGGCGTGCCGCTCCTCGTCAGAACACTGGAACGATTCGGCTCGGTGGACCTCGTACGCGACGCCGTCATCGTCACACCTCCGGGGTTCCGTGCCGATTTTGAGAAGCTGCTGGGGGCCGCGTTTCCCGGCTGCCCCTTTCACTATGCCGACGGTGGTGCGGAGCGTCAGAACTCCGTCGAGAACGGCCTCAGCATCCTCCAGCCTGACACGGAGATCGTCGCGATACACGATGCGGCCCGGCCCTTCATTTCGGAGGATTCCATCCGGGAGTCTGTAATCGCCGCCCGTGAGTTTGGGGCAGCAACGGTCGCCATTCCTTCGATCGATACAATCCTGGTAGGCGACCCGGATGCTTTTCTCGTGGAGACGCCCGACCGCAGATGCCTATGGGCTTGCCAGACGCCGCAGACTTTTCAGGTGGCCGTGATTCGTGACGCGCATTCGCGCGCCCGGCAGGAGGACCATCTGGGCACGGATGACGCCACGCTCGTACAGCGTATGGGGGGACGTGTCAAGCTGGTGATGGGTTCCCCGCTTAACTTCAAAGTAACGACACCGGGTGATTTCGCACTTGCCCGCTGCGTGATCCAAGGAGGCCTGGTATGAAGCGTGTTGGCATTGGATATGACTTGCATCGGCTCGTCGAGGGACGCCCCTTGATTCTCGGCGGGGTGACGATACCCCATACCAAGGGGCTTGCCGGCCATTCCGATGCGGATGTCCTTGCCCACGCGATCACCGATGCCATCCTCGGCGCCGCCGCGCTCGGCAACATCGGCCAACACTTTCCTGACACCGACCCTCGCTACAAGGATGCGGACAGCATGGACCTGCTCCGGCAGGTGATGGAACTTCTCCGTGACAAGGGCCTCGCCGTTGTCAACGTGGATAGCAACGTGGTAGCCCAGCAGCCCAAGCTCAATCCTCACATCGACGCGATCCGCGACTCGCTCGCCAAGTGCCTCGGCATCGCCGTGGACTGCGTCTCCGTCAAAGCGAAGACCAACGAGCATGTCGGGCCGGAAGGCCGCGAAGAAGCCATCAGCGCCCAAGCGGTGGTCCTGATCGACTCGACTATCCCGTATTGACAATTCCCGCACGCGAGAGGAGAGGTGAGGTGGCATGGGCATCCTGCCCATGGTTCTTTGCCGGGGCGGTGGGCATTACCGCAGGCTGTATCAGACGGATCGGACAGATCATGCCGTTCCATCCGATTCCTTTCCCCAGTCTTTTTCTTCTTCGCCCATCCCTGCTACCGTGGTACCCATGAAAGAACGCCTCGACATCCTCGTGCAGCGGCAAGCGGGTATCACACGCTCGCGCGCACAGGGCATGATCCTCACCGGGATGGTGTATTCACGCGAGGGGGAGAAGCTCGACAAGCCCGGTCTGCGCATGCCAGCCGACACGCTCCTCGACATCCGCGAAGAGCCCCGCTTTGTCAGCCGTGGCGGAGAGAAACTGGACGCCGCCATGGAGGCTTTTCACCTTGACGTGACGGGCATAGTGGCCATCGATGTGGGTGCTTCGACCGGCGGCTTTACAGACTGCCTCCTTCAGCGGGGTGCCGCGCGCGTTTACGCCGTGGACGTCGGCTACGGCCAACTGGCCTGGAAGCTGCGCCAGGACCCGCGCGTGGTGGTAATGGAGCGCACCAACGCCCGCCACCTCGACCCCGCCGCCTTCCCGGAGCGGCCCGAGTTTTTCGTGGCGGACTGCTCGTTCATATCCCTGCGTCTCGTTCTTCAACCCTTGGGCCGCATCCTCGCGCCCCGCGCGGAGGGTGTCGTGCTCGTGAAGCCCCAGTTCGAAGCGGGTCGCGAGCAGGTGGGGAAGGGCGGCGTCGTGCGCGATGAATCTGTCCACCAGCGGGTCCTCGATGAAGTCGGCGCGGCGGCCCGGCAATTGGGATTCGCGCCGGGTCCTGTGATACCCTCTCCTTTGTTGGGGCCCGCCGGGAACCGGGAGTTCCTGATGTACCTGACCCTTGACCCGGAGTCCCCGCGCCCGAGCTAATCGCAGCGACTGTCGTGGAGTTTCCATTCTGCGCATATGATGCCCAACCCGATGCCGCCGTATTGGACCGCTTGCGGGTCACGCCATGCTTGAGACGCTCCGTATCGAAAACTACGCCCTGATTGACACCTTGGAAGTTGAATTCCGTCACGGCTTCAACGTGTTGACCGGAGAAACCGGTGCGGGCAAGTCCATCATCGTTGGCGCGCTGAACCTCGTGCTTGGAGGGCGTGCGTCGGGTGATGTGATTCGCGATGGTGCGGAACGCGCCAAGATCGATGCCCTTTTTGCACTGCCCAAGTTACCCCGCACACTCAAGTCCCTTCTGGAAGAGCTTGACGTCGCCTTGGAAGACGGCACCCTGCTCTTGTCGCGCACCATCACCGCGGACGGACGCAGCCGCGCTTATGCGGGGGGCGCCCTTGTGCCTGTTTCCGTCCTTGCGCGCATTGGTGACGAACTCGTCGACCTGCATGGTCAGCACGAGCACCAGTCCCTGCTGAAGCCCGACCGCCAGCTTGATCTTCTCGATGCCTTTGGCTCGACCGAACACGATGCGGCGGATGTTGAACAACTCGTCTCCGAACTGCGCAAGGCCGAGCAGGAACTTGCGGACCTCGAGAAAGATGATCGCGAACGCGCGCGGCGCGTCGAGTTCTTGCGTTTCGAGGTGTCGGAGATCGACAACGCCGCCTTGCAGTCTGGAGAGGAAGAAGAACTGCGCGCGCGCCGAAACCTCATCACCAACGCGGAGCGCGTGTTTGAGCGCACGGGCTCGGCGTACGCATCGCTCTATGAAAGCGATGGACAGGCGGCGATCGATTCCATTGACGCGGCGCTCGCTGCGCTGGAAGAACTGGCGGATGTTGATCAACGGTTTCGGGCGTTGGCCGACCAGCTTTCAGGCATTCGCGCCACCTTGGACGATTTCTGCGGCGAGTTGCGCGTCTTCACGGACCAGGTGGAGTTCGATCCGCAGGAGCTCGACGCACTGAACCAGCGCATCAGCCTTATCGCCGATCTGAAGCGCAAATTCGGCGACTCGATTGACGCCATCCTCGCGTATCGCGAACAGGCAGCCGAAGAGGTGCGCCGTTTCGAGCAGCGAGACCAGACTCTCGCCGAATT
The DNA here is from genome assembly GCA_020847495.1 of Candidatus Hydrogenedentota bacterium. Taxonomy (GTDB): domain Bacteria; phylum Hydrogenedentota; class Hydrogenedentia; order Hydrogenedentales; family SLHB01; genus JAHDWY01. The sequence continues at coordinate 6,890 of JADLCA010000191.1, forward strand.
GCGGGCTCGAAAAGACACCCTTCAGTCTCAGGCGCAGCATGCCGCAAGCGTGCTGTCCACGAAGCGCCACGCGGCCGCGGCAAAGCTCGCCAAGCGTGTATCGTCCGCTTTACAGGACCTCGGCATGAAAGGCGCCAAGTTTGAGACGCAGTTCGAGACTACAGACCTGACTAAAACCGGAGTGGACCGAATCGAGTTCCTGCTCGCTGCGAACCCCGGCGAACGCCCCAAGCCGTTGCGCCACGTGGCGTCTGGCGGCGAGATCTCACGTGTCATGCTCGGCATCAAGACCGTGTTCGCGTCCGCGGACAAGATTCCCACGCTCATTTTTGACGAGATTGATGCGGGCGTTGGCGGCGCAGTCGCGAATAACGTCGCCGCGCGTCTGCGCGAGCTGGCCACGTCGCATCAGACTATTTGCATCACGCATCTGCCCCAGATCGCAGCTGCGGCACACTGGCACCTTCATGTGGCCAAGGCCGTCGTGAAGGGCCGCACCTCGACGAGTGTGCAGGCTGTGAGCGACCAAGTTCGCGTTCAGGAACTGGCCCGGCTTCTTGACGGGTCACTCTCGGATGTGAGTCTCCGGCACGCGGCCGAAATGCTCAAGGCGAACGGGGATTGATGTGGCGGCCGGATGTGTTCAATTGCTGAGACCCTTCGCGGGGTCCTTACGTAACGATGGAGGAATGTAATGCGAATCACGTCGTACGGCGCGGCCGAAACGGTAACCGGAAGCAAGCACCTCGCCGAAATCAACGGCAAGCGGATCCTCTTTGATTGTGGCATGTTCCAGGGTTCGCGAAAAGAAGCGGAAACCCGCAATCGTGAGATTCCTTTCGACCCTGCGGCGCTCGACGCGGTTGTTCTCAGCCATGCTCACATCGACCATTGCGGTTGCCTGCCCGTGCTCACGAAGCATGGCTATAAGGGGCCTATCTTCGCGACACCCGCGACGCGCGATCTTTGCAGCATCATGCTGCTCGACAGTGCGCACATTCAAGCGCGTGACGCCGAGTGGCTGTCCAAGAAGAACCGCTCCTTTGTGGCGCCCCTATATGATGACAACGACGTGTACTTGACCATGCGCCGCTTTGTGAGCGTCCCTTACGAACTGCCTATCGAGGTGGTGCCGGGCGTCAAAGTGACGTTTCAGGATGCAGGACACGTCCTGGGGTCCGCGATGGCGCACGTCGAATTCCGCGAGAATGGCAGCACCAAGCGATTCCTCTTTGGCGGCGATTTGGGCCGCCGCAACATGCCCATACTCCGAGATCCCTGGGAACCGGGAGACGTTGACCTTGCCATGATGGAGAGCACGTATGGCAACCGCGAGCACGACCCCATCGAAGAGATGGACCAGAAACTCTCGGACGTCATCAGCCGGACTCGCGCCCGCGGCGGCAAAATCATCATCCCCAGCTTCGCTCTGGAACGCGCGCAAGAGATTGTCTATGCGTTGAAGCGCCTGGAATCCAATGGCAGGTTGCCGCGAATCCCCGTGTTCGTCGACAGCCCCATGACCGTCAATATCACGGAAGTCTTCCGCCTGCACACGGATTGCTTCGACGAGCAAATTCGAGGGTTCATGTCGAAGGAAGGCGACCCCTTCATCCTCAACCACATCCAGTATATCCGCCGAGCGGAAGACTCCATGAAGCTCAACGACCTGCGCGAGCCCGCGGTCATCATCGCCGCGTCGGGCATGTGCGAACAGGGCCGCATCCTGCATCACCTGCGCAATAACTGCAGCGACGAGCGGAACACGATTCTGATCGTCGGGTTCCAAGCCAAGAACACGCTGGGCCGCCGTATCGTGGAGCGTGAAAAAGAGATCAAGATCTTTGGCGTGAAGCGCCTGCTGAGCGCCGAAGTGAAAGTCCTCAACGGGTTCAGCGCTCATGCGGGCCGGACGGAGCTGCTCCAGTTCGGCGCGCGGTTCAAGGACTGCGCAAAGAACGTGCTGCTGGTGCACGGGGAAGAAGAGGCGCTGACCGCTCTGAAGACTGGCCTGGAAGCGGGAGGGCAATCCAACGTCCAGATTCAGCAGGAAGGCGTGCCCTACGAGTTGTAGGTGGAGCCTACATGTCGAATGCGGTTCCGACTGCTGGCGGCGAGAACGGGATCAGCGTGTTGTCCCTCCATTGAAGCCAGCGGAGTGAGGGGTCGTCCAGCGGCACATCGAACGAGAAAGCCACCTCAGCCGGATTACCGCGTGCGGTCATGTCTGTGATAGTCGCGGTCATCCCTTCCACGCGAGTCGTATCGCCAAGCTGCAGAGGTCTTGATGCATCCCGCAGCACGGGGCGCGCCTCGTAGCCGCCCTCCGGCCTTATTACCAGAGTCCGATCATCTTGCCGCGCGATCCGCATCGGCACGGATTCAAACCCAAAGGACTCCGGGTTGGGACCCAGGCTGCGAACGCGTTTGGGGCACGGCTCGCCGTTCAGTGTGCGGAGCACAGGCAGGTACATCGCATAGAAGTGAGACGGCGCATTGACAATCACCACCGTCTGTTCACGCACTTCCGGCCCCAATGGCGCGGTTTCGATGCAATCCGCAACCTGCTGCATGATCGTCGGGCTGTACGCCCGAATCGGCAGGCTGATGGCCGCCATCGGTACATGAATCACGAGGAGCAGCGCTGCCATGGCCAGGCCGAGTTTTCTCCAGACAGGTCTCGGCCGCGTATCTTCGATTACGCTCTGCATGTATTGCGCGATCAGGGGCGACGCGCCCAACCCGACAAAAAAGAGCAGGCGATCCTGCGGCAGCGTAGAACAAATAGGAACCACCGAGGCGAACATCCCGAAGCACCAGAACTGGCTGATGGGATCGCGCCGCAACCTTGGAGCAATCAGGAATGCCAGCATCGCCAAGACAAGCACTGCAGCGAGCCACATCCAGCGGCCGCCGTCCAGACTCAGCCAGACGTAGATATCCGAAGGTGGAAACGCCCATTGCCCCAGCAACAGATACGGGGCGCGGTCGATGATGGCTTCGAGAAAGCGAAGTGGCTCACGCCCGGGATCGACATACAAGGCCAGTCCCCATGCGCCGAACCCCAGCAACTTGTAGAAAAACTGCCACACCACCGCGACTACGGCATAAGGGATCAACGTAGCCAAGGCGCGAACTCTTTGGGCAATGACCGTGCCGTGGGTTCCAGTACGCTCGTTCTTCTCGATGAACGCCGCGTAGGCGAAAAGATACGCGGCGACCGCAAGGGCCGCTTCCGCGGAGAGCAGCGCCAGCACGAACCAAACTGGTGCGAGCATTGCGCCCCATGCGGATCGGTCCTTACGCCACCGATCGTGTGCGATGAGCGTGAGGATACCGAATAGGGCGGAGGTGAGAGCATTGCGATTGGCCAGCCAGCCCACGGCCCATCCGTGCGCGTCGTCCACGGCAAAGATCAGCGCCGCTAACCCTGCCACCCAGGTGGCCCCGTGGAGCCGCCGGTACAGCAAGGTGCCCGCGGCAACCATCGCGCCAAACCAGAGCAGACTGTGCACATGCATGAGGAAAGGGGAGGCGGGCCACAGGCGATAATCAATCCAGTGCGTGAATGTGCTGATCGCTCGCCACGGCTGCGTGCACGACTCCAGCTCATGCCACCAAGGAAAGAGCCCGTAATCCAGGAAGCGCTGCGTCCGCGCCGGGTCGCCATCGCCAAAGGTGAATTGATCCCAGAACGAACGGTATAGCCCGGGGAACCCCGGCCACCCTTGAAACATCATGCGGTGCCAGTGATCGTCCAATTGCCAGCCAACCCATAGGCTAGGCAGCGCAAGACCCATGGCAAGCGCTGTGAGTATCCAAGGGAAGTGGGGATGGGTGAGCCACCGCGTGATGCGCGCGAACCGCGAGTATCGCTCCTGAATGCTGCTCATATTCGAAATGCTGAGCCCTGGCGCGACTCCGTTTTAGAGTTGCGCGCACTTTCTATTGAGATGTAACTCAGTGTCACAGCCGCGGTGAAACCAATTCAAGACACAGGCGAGGGCGCCTGTGCCACACGCGCCTGCCCGGCCCCTTGAGGCTGGCTTGCTTTCCCTTCGGCCAGGTTCGCAAAAGGTTTTCAAGAGGGCAACGAAGGCATTGGAGAGAAGATAGACGTGTCGCACAGGCGCCCTCGCCTGTGTTCCCATTCTTTTCTTCATCATTGCTGACTCGTGGGCCTGCTGCGAATCAGACATCCGCCGGACGCGGCCCCAGACGGTACCGGGCGGGGATCTCCGTCACCACGGCAAGGATCCGGTCCCCCTCGCCGAGGACGACTTTTCTGCGGCCGTAGAGGAGACTGCGCGCATCCGTCGCCAGCAACGCGGTGATTTCCGTGCTCGGATGGAACGAGAAGAAGGCGTTGGGATGATATCCATGCTGGACCGTCATCTCCTTGAGGATGCGTCCGAAGGGCTGCTGCGCCTGCTCGATCGCGTGCCGAACCGGACTCTCGAAACGGTCCAAGTGGATGTCGATGGCTCCGAGCAACAAGGGCGCTTCGGCGTTCGGCTTTTCCAGAAGCACAAGCCGCCGGTAGACAGTCTCTGTGTGATGTACGGCGAGCACCTTGATCCTCACCGGCGGGCCAAACAAGCTCTCCAGGCGGGACGTCATGCTCAGGTCATGATCAAAGAACGGCGCCACGTCGCCCGGGAGGTCGCATTGCTCCACCGCGATGAATTCGGGCACAGTCCACCCTTGGCGAGTGAATAGCTCGACCAGCGGCTCCTGATGAAACCTCCGTTGAGGCACCGACACTTGCAGCGTTCCCTTCCCTTGCGCGTAAGCATGGCCCACGGCCCGCATGCCCTTGACACTATTGTAGCGTAAGAACCCTCAATCCGCAACGCGTCTTCCCGTTCCCCTCCGGGAATTCTATTTCGGCGCTTCGCCCAAGTAACGCAAGGTGTATGCCATTTCCAGCGTCTCGCCCGGCTTCAACTCAGTATCCTGAGAGAACAACTCCAGATTGGCCTGTTCGTACTGGGGATACCAGCGCAACCGCGGGTACTTCACGCACGCGGGGTCATACGTGACAGCCATCCCGCTCTTCGCCTCATGATTGAAATAGGCGAAACCACCGCCCTTTGCGCCAACTAGAATGTCATTGCCGGGCCCCGTGCTTTCCTTCCAGTCCTTGTTGAACTGGACCCACGTGTCGCCCTTGGCGAAGGCCGCAAGCACCTTGTAGTCGGCGGTATTGCTGAACGCATTAAACTCCGGCCGCGCGCGGAACTGGTACAACTTGGGCTCCGCGCCTTTGTGCGTAACGCGCGAGCTGCACACGATAGCCTCGGGCTCGTCCTGCTTGAACCCCACGCTGCGCTCTACCGTACTGCCATCTTCGAGGGTGCGTGTCAGGTGAATGATGTCTCCTTCAACACGCGCCTCGAACGGCGAGAAGGCGGTCGTCGCGAAACCCGCCTGCCCGACTTCATCCAGGCAGCCCTGAAGAATGTTGTCATGGGTGATGCCTTGCAGCATGTAGCGCCCCGACGGTTTGTGAAGAAGCTCGGCCATCTTGCCGTTTTGCTCGGGGAGGATCGTCATGCGCCAGACCGCGTTCTCGATGCTTACGGCCGGCATCGCGGCCATCTTCTCAAGCTGCTCGAAGTAGTCGCTGGATGCCTTCCCCTCGGCCACGTAGGACATGTTGTACTTCTTGCACAACGCGATGTAGTCCGTGATCACCGACGCGAAACGCTCAGGCAAGGCCCGCTTCACCACGCCTCCCTCGTTCTTCCACGGACGTCCATTCGCGACAATCACCGCGCGATATGCGGGGATGGATGCCATCTCGACGCGCTTGCGCACGGTATCGTTCGGTGCCAGCGACAAGGCCTGTTGAAACAAATCAAAGCCTCTCTCCACACCTTTCGGCGTCAGGCCCAGTTCCACCGGGAAGGCGCCGCAGTTGGGATGGTTGCCATTGGTCTCGGCGTTCTTGTGAACGAGCTTCAGGTACTCGAGGATCACGGGCGCGGCATCCTCGTAATGCAGTGTGCAGAATTCCTCGACTAGCGGCCAACTCTCGAGCTCCGGGTTCCACAGCGTGCGCGCCATGAGGTAGTTGCGCAAGTCGCACATGTCTCCCGCATCCCCCATGGCGTTGGCCTGCATGAACACGCCCTTGGCATTGTTGTCGCGGAAGAAGCGGACGTTGGGTCCGATTACGCGCAGGTTGGGGAATGGCAGATCGTAGTACGAAAAGTTGGTGTTGTAGTTCCAGATCCAGACATTCTCGCTGATGGCCTTCCAATCCATCACATCTTTGCAGAACGAGACGTTCTTGGGACAATTCGGGTCGTTGATGGGGTGAAGTTCGCAGCACTCGATGCTGCACAGTTGAATCTGCACGTTATGGCGCGGCTTGATCGTCTTGGGCGCCTTTCGCGTATACCAATAGGCCAAGGTGCCTACCTTCACATTCGGATACACCTTCTCCACGCGCTCGGCCACGGTGTTCACGAGGGCGAGGTTGGCGCCCATGGGCGTGCCTTCGCGCTCGTTGATGGCCGAGCACTCCGGGCAGCGGCAGTAGCCATCGTTATCGTTCTGGCTGACGGCGATGTTCTCCATGGTGGGATTGGCGGCGATCTCTTCGAGCACACACTGTGTGATGATCTCGATCACCTCGGGATTCGTCACGCAGGGCTCCGTGGACTGCGCGGGGATATTGCACTTTCGTTCCCCATCGATCAGGGCGAAGTATTCGGGATGCGTCTTGCCGTATTTCTCCGGGTTGATCCAACGCGCGTAGCTGTGCCCGATGAGCGTCTGCCGCGTGATGCCGCCGAGCTTTTCGTCATGGGTCACGGTATTCACGTGGAGGCGCGCCGCGAACTCGGGGTGATCCGCGTTGGCCTTGTAGTAGCTCCAGCGGAACGAGAACGGCGGATTGTAGGTGAAGTCCAGCTGGGCGATTGCAGGAATGCTGTCTGCCGCGGGGAAGTGCGTATGATCGGGGCTGAGGAAACGCACCCCGCAGTAGCGCTCGAAGAACTCGTACACTCCATAGAGCGTGCCGCGCGTGCGGCCTCCCGCGATGACCAGGTTCTCTCCATCCAGCCGGATGCGCAACTCCTCCTCGCTCATGCCGGAAGCGTCGAACCCAATCGAAGGCGCCTGTGTCGCAGCGCCCAGACCGATGTAGATCGCGTGGCCGTCCGCCGGAGGCGCCGCCGCGATGGAGAGCGAATTCCCGGTCAACTGCTGAAACAGCGACTCAAACTCCTCCGCGGCATACCGCTCGCTGGGAATCGCGTCCTCCGCGACGATGATGCCCCAACCCTTCATGTTAGCCGGTGCAATATCCGCAGCCATACCTGAAACGGCGGCCAGCAAGAACATACTGATAGTGACGATCTTCTTCATGTGATTACCCCTGGGTGATGGCTTCCGGCGTCTGCGGAACCCGTCAGAGTATCCACCTTCTGCACGCGATTTCGCAAATTGATTCCCAGCCTTACTGCAACATAGCAGGCCGCACAAAGGGGAACGGGCGTTTCGCCCGTGGCTCGCATTTCTCCTTGTAGCGCCCGGCTTCCACGCCGGGCGTGATTAACTCACGGCGAAGCGCCCCGTCTCTGGTACTGCCTCGCTCGCCGAGCGCGGCAGCACAAGACTCTCCTCTGAGCCAAAGTCTACGGTCCTCAAAAGCCGCTGGGATTCTACATTCGGCAGCCTGACCGCGTCTTGTCCAGTCCATCCCCTGAGCATCGCGCGTTGCTGCCGCGCTCGGCGAGCGAGGCAGTACTGAATAACCATACTCTCACCTTTGGAACCCCAACGTGCTTGTGCGCGAAGAGCGAGTCCCATTTGCGCCCCTTCAGGGGTCCTTCTTGACTTACCGGTCAGTCATTACTAGACTTACGCGATTGGCGCCTGGGCTTTTCTGTGCGATTTTGGAGTTTTTTCGCCCACCTTAGGGCACGGGTCCGGCTGGCGGCGCCTAGTACCAGTTTTATGGAATGGACATATGAGTGAAGTTGCTTGCTTAAATCGTGACGCTCTGGAGAGGGTCCAGTTGGACCAGCTCCGCGTGCTGATCCGCGAGTTGCTCGCGGGGAATGCCTATTACGGCCCGATCCTGCGCTCCGCGGGCATCACCGAGAACATCGAAAGCCTGCGCGCGTTTTCGGAGCGCATGCCGTTCAGCTTCAAGCAGGAATTGGTGGAAGACCAGCGCCTGAACCCGCCGTTCGGCACCAACCTCACCTATCCGCTCGAGCAATACACCCGCTTCAGCCAGACCAGCGCCACTACCGGCA
>JADLCA010000192.1 GCA_020847495.1 Candidatus Hydrogenedentota bacterium
AGATCTTTCCGGCCAATGCCGCGCCGGAGAACTTCTCTCCGGTCGCGTCTGTGAGTGTGAAATCCGGAAGGGTGCCCACATCATAGAGCGACTCCGGCTCAACCTGGACGTTCATATTGGACTTCACCGCGGCGGTGGGCTTCAGAAAGGCGGAAGTAATCCCCAAGGCCACCAGAATGGCGGCAAGAATGGCGATGAGGGCGATTCGGCGCGAGTGCATGATTCGATTCCCCGTACTGCATGAAATTGGATGTGACGTACCGCCGAGGCGGTGCGGTCAGAGGCTGAAGTCTATCACAATCAACATCAACAAGAGCGGCAGATACAAGACCGAGGTCTTCAAGACCCGGCGCGCGTCCACCGTGCTGCCCGTGCGGACGAGGGGAAAGCAGGACGCGAGCATGTACACGCCCAGCACCGCCGCGCCGATCAGGTAGACGAATCCGGACAGCCCGATCACCGTAGGCAGCAGCGACACGGGAATCAGCAGCGCCGCGAAGCCGACAATCTGCCGGAAGGTGCGGCGGCCCTGCGGGTCTTCGACGGGCAGCATCTTGAAACCGCCCTTCGCATAGTCGTCTTTGAAAATCCAGGCAATGGAGTAGAAGTGCGGCTGCTGCCAGATGAACAGAATCAGGAAGAGCACCCAGGCACCGGCCTCGACTTGCCCGGTGGCGGCAGTCCATCCTCCCATCGGAGGCAGGGCTCCAGGGATCGCGCCGACGAGCGTATTCAGCCAGGACACGCGCTTGAGGGGCGTGTAGACCAGCACGTAGAGGAAGGCCGTAAGCAGGGCAAGGAAGGCCGTCAACAGATTAACCTTCCACATCAGGAGCATCACCCCACCCAGGACCATGTATTCGCCCAGGAGCAGGGCGTGCGTCGCGGGGACCGCACCCGAGGGAATCGGGCGGTTTCGCGTACGGGCCATCAACGCGTCGGCATCGCGTTCGAGGAAATGGTTCAGCGCACCCGAACCGCCGGAGGTCAACGAGACGCCGATGAGGGTGAAAAGGAGTCCCTCAAGCGAGTCCCAGCCGTGGAACCCAATGCCGCCCATGAAATAGCCAAGGGTCGCCGTGACCAGCACCAACACGGTGATGCGCGGTTTGGTCAGGTCCACGTAGGCTGCAAATGGGATGGCGCGCAGACGGGCATACAGCATATTCATGGAAAGGGAACTCACTTGCTTTGTTGACTTCAGAAGCGTCCCGGCGCACCAGGAAGCGCCGGGACACGAAAGGGAAAACCGCGCCAAGACGCGATTTATTTCACGAAACCGGGGGCATCTCACGGACGAACACGGACTTTCACGGACAGACACGCACGGCAGCCTGCGGTTGCCCAAGGGCAAGAACTCGAGGTGCTCAGTTCGCGTGGACCATGAGGTCGGCGACCAGTCTAGCGAACTGGCCGGGGTTGGGCGGTGGCGTGCCCTCCGCCAAGGCCGCCTGGCCGTAAAGCAATTGGGCGTAATCCTTTAGCTTGGGATCGCCTGAATCCGCGGCGTAGAGGCTATCGAGCTTCTCCAAGATCGGGTGATTTGGATTCAGCTCCAGGATTCGCTTGCTCCTGGGCATGTCCTGGTTGGCCGCCCGCATGAGTTGCTCCAACTGCGGACTCATGTCGAATTGGTCGCCAACCAGGCATGCGGCGGAACTCGTCAGGCGGCTCGAGAGGCGGACTTCCTTGACGTATTCGTCGAGGTGCTGCTTGAGACATTCCAGCAGGGATTTGTGCTCCTCCTGTTTGCTCTTGCGCTCCTCCTCCGCCTGCTTGCGCTCTTCTTCGGAGCCGAGATCGACGGTCCCCTTGCCCGCGGACTGGAAGTGCTTTCCGCCAAATTCGTGGACAGACTGGGTCCAAAGCTCATCCACACCGTCGGTGAGGATGAGGACTTCATAGCCCTTTTCCTTGAACGCTTCCAGGTGCGGCGAGTTCTCAACGGCCTGCCGGGACTCGCCGGTCATGAAGTAAATGCTGTCTTGGTCCTCCCTCATGCGGTCGACATATTCGCGCAGCGAGGTGAGCGCCGTGGGGTCATTCGTGGACTGGAACATCACGAGGTCCAGCAGGGCCTCCTGGTTGTCGTGGTCCTGATACAGGCCTTCCTTGAGCACGGGTCCGAATTCGGCCCAGAACTTCAGGTACTTCTCCTTGTCCGTCTCGCGCAGTTTTTTCAGCGTGTCAAGGAGCTTGCTGACGACCCCCTTGCGGATGCGCTGGATCTGACGATTCTGCTGGAGGATTTCGCGGGATATATTCAGCGAGAGGTCTTCAGAATCCACCACGCCTTTCACAAAGCGCAGATACTCGGGCAGCAGCTCCTTGCAGTCATCCATGATGAAGACCCGCTTCACATAGAGCTGGATGCCGCGGCGTCCTTCGCGCATGTACAGGTCGAATGGCGCGCGTGCGGGTATGAACAGCAGCATCTGGTACTCGAGGGTGCCTTCGATCTTGGCGCGGATCATCTCGAGAGGCGGTGTCCAGTCGTGGGACACGTGCTTGTAGAACTCGTGGTACTCGTCCTCGCTGACCTCTTCCTTGTCACGCAGCCAGATGGCCTTCATCGAGTTCAGCGTCTCGACCTCGATGACCGTCTCTTCCTTGGCACCTTCGATAGGCTTGCCATCGGCGTCGCGCGGGACACGCGTGCGCGAAACCTGCATTTTGATGGGGTAGGCAACGAAGTCCGAGTACTTCTTTACGATCTGGCGAATCTGCCATTCCTGGGTGTAATCGTGGAGGCCGTCTTCGGAGTCAACGGGTTTCAGGTGCAGGGTAACGGACGTGCCAGCCTCGGGGACATCCACCTCTTCCAGCGTGTAAGTGCCTTCGCCAGTGGATTCCCAGCGGGTCCCGGCGGTCTCGCCCGCGTGGCGCGTGGTCAGTGTGACCTTGTCCGCGACCATGAAAGAGGAGTAGAAACCGACCCCAAACTGCCCGATGAGTTCCGGAGAATGAGTCTCCTTAGCTTGGCGGACGGCGTTCATGAACTCGCGGGTGCCCGACTTCGCGATGGTGCCGATGAGCACGATGACCTCCTGGCGAGTCATGCCGATGCCCGTATCGCGCACGGTGAGGGTGCGGGCAGCAGGGTCGCTCTCGATGAAGATGTGCAGATCGGTGCCCTCGGCCATGAGGTGCGGCTCCGTGAGCGACTGGAAACGCCGCCGGTCCAGGGCATCCGAGCTGTTGGAAATCAGCTCTCGAAGGAAGATGTCCTTATTCGAGTAAATCGAGTGGACCATCAGGTCCAGGAGTTGGCGTGCTTCCGCCTGAAATTCAAAGGTCTCGACAGTGGTGCTCATTCCTTGTCTCCTTACTGAAACCTTGCCGCTCGCCCGGCAAACCGCTGCCGTGGACCGGTTTGCCTTGGCCGGCGGCCATGCGCTTGATAAGCCGGTATTGTAGCGCGTGGGGGGGCGGGAAAGGAAGGGGAAATCGGACGAATCGGACCGATCGGACGGATCCGGGCAGCCGCCGCTCGCCAGAGCCGCGCTCGCGGTCCCATCGGTCCGATTGGTCCAATCCGTCCGATTCTGGGGAAGAGCCCGCTGCCAACTTCCCTCCCGGATTCATATTCTAAGTGCACCGGAGTGGGCCCGAGCCCTTTTCCGTCGGAGCCGTCCGTCGCAGCCTCTTCGTGCCGCAGGTTCTTGGAGCGTGTCAAGGTGGAACCCCTTGGGGATCTC
>JADLCA010000193.1 GCA_020847495.1 Candidatus Hydrogenedentota bacterium
CGTGACTTCTTCCGCTCCAAAGACTTCAACTACAAACCAGTCGATTTCAAACTTCTTCTCTTTGACTGCCGTCGCTAGGGCGGAGTAAGTATCCCGTAATCCTGAAAAAGGTATCTCTGGGGTCCGAAGGAGATCGCGTTGTTGTTCAATAATTTGAGGGACGTAAAAGGAGAGAATCTTAAACTGCTTTTCACGTGGAAGAAAAGGCGGAACGCATTGAAGTATTCGCTTCTCCGTTTGTGAGGCCATTTTACGGTTGCCTGTTTGCCACTCAGGATAGGCTTTACCGAGGTAACTTCCTGCTCCAGCACCATACTTCTTCGAGTAGAAGATTGCGAGTGACTCAAAGGTAGAAGGGGAAAGATCGAGAAACTGGGCTTTTACATAGGCAAGAGACTGGGAGTAGGCAGAGTTTGGGTGGCGTTTTGCAGTCGTGCTCCGAGTTGCTCTGTGAGAGCGCCATCGTTGGTTGTAATGATAGTAGCCCACGGAGTCTGCTCCGCTTTGGAGATTCTCTCCCCGTTAAGTGCCAAGCCATTTCTTGACCGTCGCCAGCTCAAGAGTCTTACCCGTCTCCTTCCTGTACTCATCGATTTTGGCCTTAAGAAACTCGTCGTCTTTGGCCTTGGCTTTTGGAGTCGAACCCAAGAAGGTGTCTCGTTGCTCGTTGCTTAACCTACCCCCTTCTCTCATGAATATGGCTCCTTTTGGGGAGAGTGTAGCAGAGTAGTAAGGATTTGGAAAGGGCTTTCTTGGTGGGGAGGACGCTGTGGAAAACCATGGACAGACCACTTTATTCTGGCCATGCTTCGTCTTGAAACTGCCGACTGAGCACACCCAGGCTTGGTTAGGTATTCACCGTGTTTGTGTTCCTTTCAGGTGCGAGTACATCCAGCGGACGAGGGACCCCGTGTTTTGCCGCCGAGAGATGAGTCTCGGCGGCCGAGAGATGAGTCTCGGCGGCCGAGAGATGAGTCTCGGCGGCCGAGAGATGAGTCTCGGCGGCCGAGAGATGAGTCTCGGCGGCCGAGAGATGAGTCTCGGCGCGCAAAAGCTCACGCTAAAGGCGAGGTCAGCCACAGTCACCCGCTGTTTTCAGGTTGACGGGACGCGATGGTAGAATCCAGCATCGCGTCCCGTTGTGCTGTGAAGCCGTAGTGCGGCATCTTGCGCCGTTTGCGCGCACGAAGGAAACCATGAACGCTGAAATCGTGATGATAGGAACGGAACTGCTCCTGGGCCAGATAGTGGACTCCAATGCGGCCCATATGGGCCGGGTGCTGGCGGAGAACGGGATCGGCCTCTATCACAAGACGACAGTTGGCGACAATCGCGTCCGGATCGCGAAGGTGTTGGAATCGGCGCTGGGCCGGGCCGACGCGGTGCTCACGTCCGGCGGTCTTGGGCCGACGGAAGACGACCTGACTCGCGAGGCGGTTTCGGATGTTTTCGGCCGCCCCCTGGAGTTCCGCGAGGACGCATACGATGCGCTGCTCGCGCGTTTCGCCCGAATGCGCCGCCCGGTCACGGAGAACAACAAGAAGCAGGCCCTTGCCCCCGCCGGGGCCACCCTCATCCCCAATCCGAACGGCACGGCCCCGGGTCTCATCTGTGGTGACGCACGCGGCGAAGTGATTTGCATGCCCGGTGTTCCCCGTGAGTTGTATGCCATGCTCGAGGACAGCGTGATTCCGCATCTGCGGGAGAAGCATGGGTTGAAAGGCGGACTGTACCATCGCGTGTTGAAGGTGTGCGGCGTCGGGGAATCCTGGGTGGACGCGCAGATGGGCGACCTGATGGCGCGCCTCGAAAACCCCACCATCGGCGTGCTCGCCTCGCCCGAGTGGGTGCGCATCCGCATCACCGCGCGCGCGGATACGGCGGAAGATGCGCGGGCGCGCATCGCGGATGTGGAAAGCCAGATTCGTGAACGCATGCCGGGGCGTGTCATGGGGGTCGATGACGAAACGCTGGAAGGCGCCGTTGACCCGCTTCTCCGCGCGCGGGGCTGGACCTTCGCCACGGGGGAGACCTTCACCGGCGGCATGATCGCCCAACGGATGGTGGCCAACGAGGCCGCCTCGTTCGTGGGAGGCCTTACCCACTCCCCGGCCGATACCCGCTGGCGCGATGCACGGGCCTTGGCGCAAGAGACGCAGAGGATGTTTGCGTCGGATTGCGCACTGGGCATTTCCACGGAGCCGCAGGATCGGAATCTCAACGCAGTCTTCCTGACGCCGGAGAGTGAAGCCGCCTGGCAGACCACCTACTCCGTGCCGGATGGACTCGGCCAGCTACGCGCGGCCGTCATCTGCATGGAGCGGGTGAGGCGTTTTCTCAGCGGATACCCCGCGGATTAGCGGCATGCGGCGTCCTTGTGCGATTCGAGTTGATATGGAGTAGAGTCTCACCTATTGGGACACATGCTGTCCGGGGAGCATCAAAATCATGACCGTACATGGCAGCTACTTCTGGGATCGCACGCAGCGCCGGTGCACAAAGGTGACGTGCATCTGTCTGCTCGCCGCCGGGTTGGGCTGCGGCTGGCAACCTGCCGCGCCGCGGACATCCGACGTGCCGCCGCCCGGCACGATGATGACCGTCTCGGTGACGCCGATTGAGTTGGCGCCGGCTCCCAATCTGATTCAGAATGGCGACTTCTCCGCCTGGCAAGCAGACGCTTCGGCCCCCGATTACTTTGGCGCGCCGGATGCCGCGCGCGGGGTGTCGGTCATCGAGCCTGAACGCGGTGAAGATGGCGCCGTGTGGGCAGTCCGGCAGACTTGGAGCGCGTCGGATGCAATCGACGCCTATCCCAAACTGTTTCACGTGTGGGTGACGAATCTGAAGCCCGATACCCGGTACCGTTTCTCGCTGCGCGTTCGCAATGAATCGCCCAACCTCATGCTGGTCCGCGCTTTTCGATACGCGGTTCGCACCCCCGCGGAGGCGCTTGTTTCCAATGATCCGCCTCAAGTGCTCGGCAACATTTCGTTTGGCCAGACGCAGGGCTTTGAAGAGCACGCCTTTGACTTCCAGACGGGCGGTGCCGGCGACTTCTGTGTGTTGATTGGCGCAAAGAACAACGCCGTCGAAGGCACATTCCCCGCAGTGTGCGTGTGGGATGAATGGGCCGTCCGTCCCGTCGCAACGCCGCAAGCTCCACCCCAATGAACCGCGCATTAGCACCGAGACCCGTATGAAGGCCGTGTTCTTCTGTGATGTGCCGGAAACCTACGCGGGCACGCGCAGCAGGGTGCTCGCCTTCGTTTCGCTGCTCGCGGAAGAAGGGCACTGCTGCGCCTTGTGCATGCCCTTCGACGGGAAGATGAAGGCGCGATTTTGGGATGACCGCTCCCCGCTATCGAAGGCCCTGTACGTTGCGCTCGTGTTTCTGCTCCGCTGCTGGCAGCTTCATCATGTGGCGGGCGCAGACTTGGTTTTTGTTCGCGGCCGGATCTTTCCCTACGGTCCCCCGATCTTCGAGCGCCTTGTGTGGCTGCTCAATCGCCGCTTGATAGTTGACCTGGACGACGCAATCTGGCATCCCGCCGCGTATGTGTCGAGCCCGTTCATGCGGATGGTGGACCACGGCTGGGCGCGAAAGGTCTGCAGGTTCGCCGCCCACGTGATAGCGGGCAACCGCTACATTGAGGAATACACGAGACAGTTCAATGCCCGCGTGACCATCATTCCCACCTGCGCCGATATGTCCACGCACACCGCGAAGGCATATGTGCCCAAGGCGCCGGACGCTCCCGTGATTCTTGGATGGACCGGACTCTGGACGAATCTTGGCTACATGGAAGTCATCGAGGATGTCCTTCGCCGCCTTGCAAAACGGCATTCCATTGCGCTCAGTGTCGCCTCCAACAAGGACTACCGCCCCGACGGCGTGCCGGTGGCCAACCACCGCTGGGAACTCGCGCATGAGATCGACTACTTGAAGGAACCGGACATCGGCCTGATGCCTTTGACCGACTCGGAACGCGCGAAGGGGAAATGCGCCTACAAGGCCCTCGAGTACATGGCCGTGGGAACACCCTGCGTCATTTCCCCGGTGGGTATGAACCGTGAAATCATCGAGGACGGCGTGAACGGGTTCCTCGCCGCCACGCCTCAGGAATGGGAGGAGAAGCTGGAGCGTCTGATCCTCGATGCCGCGCTGCGCGAGAGACTGGGGCAGGCCGCGCGTGAAACAGTCGCGGAGCGCTACGCTCACGACGTGCATTTCCCCCAATGGAAGCAAGTTCTTGAACAGGTGGCCGGGTCCCGCGCCGGCGTTGGCCGCGCGCATGAGTGACGCGGACCTCGCCAGGACGTGGATCGCGCAACTGGAGGACTGGGTCCGCACGCATGGATTGTCCGGCTACGATCGCTTCGATGTGCGCGAGCACCCGCTGATCCGGGCCGCGCAGACGCGTCCGCTTCTTCGCAAGATCAGCACTGGACTGACGGATTTGTTCCCGAATGTCTCGCGGCGCATGTTGGGAATCAAGCCGCAACTGAATCCCAAGGCGTTCGCGCTCGTCGCGCTGGGCCGCCTGCGCCGGTACCAAACCACCGGCGACCCGGCCCACCTGCACGAAGCGCGCGGGCATCTCGGATGGCTGCTTGAGCATCCCAGCAAGGGACACAGCGGCCTCTGCTGGGGCTACCCCTTTGACGTGTTCGCAAGAGGCCTTCACACGCCGAAGTACACGCCCGTTGTGGTCGTCAGCACCATCGCGGGAGAAGCGTTTCATCTCGCTTGGCGCGTCACCAGTGAAAAGCAATACCTGGACGCCATGTGCTCCATCGCCCGCTTCATCGAATCGGACATCCCGCGGATGGAGCATGCGGACGGCCTCTATTGCTTCGCGTACACGCCGGGGGACACGCGCCGCGTCCACAACGCCAACCTGCACGCGGCGGCCCATCTCGTGCGCACGCACGCGGCGATGGGAGCATCCGCGTGGTTGGACCTCGCCATGCCCGCAATCACCTTCACGTTGAGCCAGCAGCGCGAAGACGGGGCATGGACCTACGGCATCCTCGCGCCCGGCGATCCCGTCGAGGCCGGACTCCTGACTTTGGTGGACCACCATCATACGGGGTTTGTGCTGCGTTCGCTGGCCGAGATCAATCACGTCCTTCAATCCCGCGATACCGCCGCGCAGATTGCGCGCGGATTCGCCTTCTATCGTGACCGCCTCTTTGATCCCGATGGCGCGCCGCGCACGGAAGCCGGCAGGTACCCGATCGATATCCACGCGTGCGCGGAAGGCATTCTGTGCCCTTCCGTGCTTTCCGAGACTGAGCCCAAGGGGCTTGCGATCGCCGCACAGACCATGCGGTGGACCCATGCGCACCTCGCCAATCAGGCGACGGGCGTTCCCTATTACCGCAAGTACCCGTGGTTCACCTCGCGCTTGTACTGCCCGCGGTGGGGTCTCGCGTGGATGTACTACGCCCTCTGCGAATATGAGTTCCGAACCACGAAGGCGCAGCAGGGGCCGGTGCAATAACCGGATTGCATTCCCGATGTTGTTCCGTTGACTGATCGGAAGCGTTGCACTACACTCGCGAGCGATGCGAGGTGTTCTCATGGAGTATGGCGGCAAAGAGTGGTTTGAGCATATGTTCTCGCCGGCATCGCAGGGCGAGGACCTGTGGGGGCACCAATGGCGGGCGATTCAGCGATACCGCTATCTCATCACCTTCGAGCTTGTGCGTGAGTGTCTTTCCGCGCGGTCCGGTCAGCGGATTCTCGATCTGGGATGCGGCCTGGGCGATTTCACGGCCATGCTGCATGGAGCAAACCCCGGAAACGACGTGTGTGGCATCGATATTGCCGAGACCGCGGTTGCGGCTGCGGCGCGGAGGTTTCCCGAAATCAGCTTTACAAGCGGGGCGCTTCCGGAAGTCCAGGCGCCCGGGCTCTTCGACGGGATTTCGGCGCTCGAGTGCATCAACTACCTGGCCTCCGCGGAACGGAACCTGGCCATGCGCAACATCGCCGCACGGCTACGTGAGGGCGGCTGGTTTCTGTTTTCAGGGCACTTGAGCCGCGCGAAAGCGGACGCCCGCTACTTCTCGGAAGCGGAGGTGCTGGAGAACATGCGCAACGCCGGGTTCACCATACACACCGTGAAGTTCAATTACGCGGTTCTCTACAGCTATTGCGAGTCACCTTTTCTTCGCGCCGCAAATCTTGCCGCCAAGCTGGAAGATCCCGCCGCGGTGGCTGGGGGCCGCCTGGGGCGAGCGCTGCGAGCGCCGGCGATGGGCTCCGTGCTCAGATTAGCCGTGCGGGCCACTGCCATACCCTGCAAATTCGTGCTGCGGTTTCTTCAGCCGGTGGCCTTCATCCGGTTCATGCAATGGACTGGGAGGTGCTTGCTCGGCGAGAAAGGCAAGTCGCACATCATCGTCTTGGGCATCAAGGAAGCCGGAGGAGCCAGCAGCCATGGCGAATAGGCTGGCCGTAATTCTTCACGATGACTGGGAGATCCGGGGCAACGGCCTGGGAAATGTTGCCCATCTGCAATACATCCCGGCATTGACGCTGATGGGGCTGGCGCGTGAAGCGGGCATTCCGCTGACGTTCATGGTGGAACTCGGCCAGCAGCTCGCCTTCCAGCGATTCTCGGACAAGGACCCTAATCTGGGAATCCAGGCGCGGCTGTGGGAAGAGACCGTTCAGTTGATGTGGTCAAATGGGTGCGATGTGCAGCCGCACATTCACCCGCAGTGGTTTGGCAGCAGCTACGTTGACGGCTACATCCACATGGACGGCAGCCTGAACATTGCCACGTACGGCGATGCTGCGCGCAGAGAAATGCTCTCCGAATGCTTCGAGTGCCTGAGGGCAGTGTTGCGCGGGGTGGATTCCACATACCGGATCACCTCATTCAAAGCGGGGGCGCACGCCCTGCAGCCTTCACACGGCATTTTGAACGATTTGAAGGAGCAAGGGGTCGGCCTGGTCATGGGTCCGCGGCTTGGCCTGAAGGCCATCAATCCGGCCTTCTCCGTGGACTACCGGCACATGGAGGAGTCTACCCTGCCCTATTGCCCCGACTTCGATGATGTGACCCGAATCGGTCCGGATCGGGGCATTGCCATATTGCCCATGAGCTACTGGGATGTGGACCCGGTCGGCAAGTGGCACCTCATCCGGAGAAGACTCTCGCCCCGCCGGCTGGCGTGCGGGCACGTGGACCGGCTTTCGTATCACCGCAACGTGCCGCGATCGATTCTGGAACGCAATCCGCGCGCGGATTATTCGGAGGGACCGCTGACACGCAAGCTACTAAAGCCCTACCGCGCGGGCCTGAATCTCTCTGGTCCTCAATCGTTCGCCGAGCTGAAGCATATTCTCGACCGCACAGTCGCGCGGCTAAGCCGTCTGGACTGCGAGACGGTTCCCCTCGTAATCGAAAGTCACAGCAAAGACCACGAGGGCAACTGGGACAACCTTGCGGCGTTTTTGCGGTATCTGGCAGATCGCTACGGCGACCGGGCCGAATTCCTGACCGTTTCACAGTTCCTGGCGAACATTCGGTCCAACCCCGGGATGATCCGGCAACTCGCGCCCGGGGACGTACAGAGAACACAGACGGACAGGGCTGGGGCGCCCCTTGATCGCGTTTTCCCCGCACTTGTACACTGTCGGCGGTGGTGGCACGCTTCGCATGTGACGGGCAGGGTGCATCCATGAGAATCCATGGCCGTCGACTCATGTCCTTCTCTCAGGCACTGCATGCCCTCGCAGGTGTTCTACGGCTTCATGAGGGAGCGTGGCAAGGAGGCTGATTCTGTATCAACTTGTAGCCCAGTCAGGCCTCACCAAGGGGGTATCCTGGACACTCGGCGGCAAGCCGCTGACCATCGGACGCGACCCCTCGTGTGACGTGAGCATTCTTGACAGCCATGTTTCCCGCAGGCATTGCCAAGTGGAAGCGGTTGGCGATTCCGCCGTCTTGAAAGACCTTGGAAGCCGGAACACCACTTTGGTCAACGGCGAGCCGGTCACCACGTGCACGCTCCAGCCCGGAGACGAGATCGCGGTCGGCAATGTGCGCTTCGTGGTCCGCCTGACCGGTGAGCCGGAGAAACCCGTCGCGCCCGCCAAGAAGAAACCCGATTCCACGTTGACCATCGAGCAGTCTACGGCGTTCTACGTGGCGGGAAAACGCACGGACTTCCTGGCGCCCGGCCGGGCGCACACGATTCATGATCTTGCCGATCTGTATGCGCTCTCGCGCAGCCTCTGGACGGTGGAGAACACCACTGACTTGACGGAGCGTCTCACCCGGTGGACGGTGGAGCGGTTTCACCCGGCTTCGGTGTGGTTCGCCGCCATGCAGGACACCACGCTCGATATTCGGAGCACCTATGCGGCGGGGGACTGCCCACAACCTTCCCTGCCGCGCAAAGTCATCGAACGTACCGCGCAGACACTAGAAGGTACGCTGACCTCGCCCGAAAACGAAAGCGCGAAAGCCTCCCGCCAGGGTAACCTCCTGACCGCGCCCCTTGTCGTCGGCCGCATCGCGGTGGGCGCCGTCGCAATTGAGTCCCACCCGGACCGTGCCCATTACGACGAGTTCGACCTTCAGCTCTTTCTGGCGGCGGCGTGCATTGCCGCCCCCTGGCTGCATTCCATGGAGCAGATTCACTCCCTGAAACTGGAGACGGAACGTCTGCGCCATGCCAAGCCGCACACCGTCTACCTCCTCGGCTCGAGCCCGATCATGAACCAGACGCGCGGCGCGATTCAGCGTGCGGCCCAATGCGACCTCAACGTCCTCATCCTCGGCGAGACGGGGTCGGGAAAGGAACTGGCCGCGCAAATGGTCCACGACCACAGCGCCCGGCGGGAGCAACCGCTCATCCCCGTCAACTGCGCGGCGATACCGCGGGAACTATTCGAAAGCGAACTCTTCGGATACGAGCAGGGCGCGTTCACCGGTGCCGCCCGCAGGAAGAAGGGCCTCCTTGAGGAATGCAACGGCGGCACCCTCTTTCTGGACGAAGTTGGAGATCTGAGCCTGGAGAATCAGGCCCGCCTGCTGCGCGTGATCGAAACCCAAGCGTTCCGGCGCCTGGGCGGCAACGAGGAGATCAGCGTGGATTTCCGAGTCGTCGCCGCGACGAACAGGCCTTTGACCAACGACGTCGTGAGAGGGTCCTTCCGCAAGGACCTTTACTATCGCTTGAACGCGATTGAAATCGAGATGCCCCCGCTCCGCGCACATTTGCAGGACGTGCCCGAACTGGCCCAGCACTTCTTGGAGTTGGCCCGCCTCAAGGCGAAACGCCCAATCAAGGGGATTTCCCCCGAGGCGCTTGCTGCGCTCAAAGGGCGCGCCTGGAGCGGCAATGTTCGCGAACTGAGAGCCACTATCGAGCGCGCCGCCGCCACCGTTCAGGCCGGCGTCATCGAGCCGTCTGACCTGTACGAAGCGCCTGGCGTCCCGCAAGACGAGTCCTTTTCATCATTGGCGGAACTCGAAAGAGACCATATCATAAAGGCTCTCCAACGCTCCCGCGGCCAGATCACGGTCGCGGCGAAGATGCTGGGCATCGGGCGCACCACTCTCTACGAAAAGCTCGCCCGCTACGGTCTCGATAAAGCGGGAACGGCGGACACGACATAGGTGCGAACAGGCCAATCGTTGACTTGGCACCTCTGTATTTGCGTCCAGCTCTCTTAATACCCCTCTCTGTCACTCAGTAGCTTGAGAGGTATTCCCTTCCTGCGAAAGGTGTAACATGTTCGGAAAGCGGACGCCGCTTTGTTCGGATTTCGGACATCATCGCATTCCCACTTTACCGCCCAGTAATTAGGTATTTTATCTGAATATTTGTAACATCTTGAATTTAAGTATTTTGCGTCGTTAATCGTGTTTTCGTCGCAAACTGGCACGATAAATGCTCATATGAAGTATGACACGCGGGGCTGCTGACACCCAAGTACGCGCACAGGAAACGCAGTGAAAACTCGCCGACCTGGCCTCGCGTGACGTGAACCCGAGGGAAGGGCGGATAACACCCCATCCGCCCTTCCCCCTC
>JADLCA010000194.1 GCA_020847495.1 Candidatus Hydrogenedentota bacterium
CTACGCTGCGGAAGCTGCTTTTGTTTTGACGATAATGCACGACGGCAGTCCGTGGAATGCTGTCGCCCGGATTGAACCCGAGCACGGCCTCCTTGGAGGGCTCACGCAGTTCCACGCTTTGGAACATCGCGCCAGGCTCGGCCGCCCCTCCACCGAGGAGGATTTCGGCGGCCTGAATGATCTCGCTCTCGTTAAGCGGGTCCATCGGGTGTTCGGCGGCCCGGAGTCCGGGAAGAGCGGCGGCGCACAGGGCCGCCGCGAGAGAAAAGCACAAACGTGGGTGAAAGCTAATAGGAGTCATTAGGAAATATAGGGCATCGTTAATGGCGCGCAAGTGCCGTGCGCGTCCCCCGGCAAGCGCTCCCTGCCAAAGCATGCATGGCAGCGGTGCGGATCCAGGTGGTAAAGGCTTTTGTTCCCGGCCGATTGCCGCATCATCATCCGCATGAGCAATCTGAACGCGGGTTTAATTGACTTCCGCAGTGACATGTTGACGCAGCTGACTCCGGTGATGCGGGAAGCCATTGCGAAGGCGGAGGTCGGCGATGACCCGACTTGCGCCTGCACCTGGACGGCGCGCGTTTTGTGGAACGCCGCGGTAGCCGCGGGCCTCTCGATTGCCTCCCTGGGCACTGCCGCGGAATTTATCTTATCCTCCAACGCCCCTGCTCCGTTGCGGTTCGCCCGCCAGGAAATCCAACGCGCGAGCGAAGGCAAACGCGTGCCCGACATTTCTCTCGAGATTTCCGGCTCAGGCGATACGCAGAGCTACCGGTTTCAAACGAGCGACGGGAGAATACGCGTCGTGGGCGCTGATCCTGTGGGCGCGATGTATGGCGGGTTGGAGGTCGCCGAGGCTATTCGCCTGGGAACGGTGGACGAGTTGTCGCAGTCTGCGCGCCGACCTTTCATCGCGCGGCGCGGCATCAAGTTCAATATTCCACTCGATCTGCGTACCCCCAGCTACTCTGACAATAGCGATGCGGCCCAGGCCAACATCCCCGAAATGTGGAGCCGGGAGTTCTGGCGCGAGTTTCTCGATGAGATGGCGCGCCATCGTTTCAACGTCCTGTCCCTTTGGAGCCTGAATCCTTTTCCGAGCATCGTCAAAGTGCCGGAATATCCGGACGTGGCATTAGCGGATGTGCTGCGCGGCCGGCGTGATTGCTTTGATCAGAACTTCCCTCACAGCGGCGAGCGGATGTTCCGCCCGGAGTTTCTTGCGGGAGCGGAAGTGGTGCGGCGCCTGAGCATCGAGGAGAAAATCCAGTTCTGGCGCGATGTTTTGCAGATGGCCCAGGACCGCGGCGTGGAGGTGTACTGGTTCACGTGGAACGCCTTCATCCATACGGAGGAAGGCAAACATGGCATCCGCAGGTCGCAGCCTGACGGGGAGATGCTCCGTTATTTCCGCGCGAGCGTTCGCGAGACGGTGAAAACATACCCGCTGCTGGCGGGCATGGGCATCACTGCCGGGGAAAGCATGGAGGAACCGATGGGCAGGATGAACAAGGAGGAGTGGCTTTGGAACGCTTACGGCGAGGGCATCCGCGATGCTTTGAAGGAGCAGCCTGGCCGACAATTCCGCCTGATCCACCGCTTTCATATGACCGGCTTGGACCAGGTAACGAGCTATTGGAAGGACTACCCGGGACCGTTCGATTTCAGCTACAAATACGCCGTCGCGCATATGTACGGCCTGACCAACCCGCCGTTTATTGCGCCGCTGCTGCCGGAACTTTCTTCGACCCGGCGGACGTGGCTCACCGTGCGGAATGACGATATTTACAGCTTCCGTTGGGGCGACCCGCAATTCGCGCGCGGTTTCATCAGCGCCATGCCCGGGCCGGACAAAGTGGCTGGTTTCTACATGGGACCTGACGGCTACTGCTGGGGACGTGAGGCCATGGATCACGAACCGGAATCGCCGCGACAATTGGTGATGAAGAAGCAGTGGTTCAGCTTCCTGCTGTGGGGCCGCCTGAGTTACGACCCGGCCATTCCGGACCGTTTTTTCGAACGCGTGCTGGCTGCGCGTTTTCCGGAGGTGCCCGCCGGAACGCTCCTGGAGGCATGGAGCGCCGCCTCGCGGGTTGTTCCGGAGACCACCCGGTTTATTTGGGGAAACATCGACCTGCGGTGGCTGCCCGAAGCCTGCATCAGCCACCCGACCTACAAAGGGTTTTATTCCGTCCGTCACTTTATCGAAGGCGAGGGAATGCCCGGGAGTGGCAACCTCACCATCCGTGAATGGCGCGAGCATCTGCTGAGCGGGCGGACGATGGATGGCGTTACGCCGCTGCAGGTCGCGGCAAACCTCCGGCGCCACGCGGGCGACGCCATGAAGGGTGTTGAACGGATGCGTCCCCGCGCAGGGACCAACAAGGAACTGCGGCTCACATTGGGGGATATAGAGGCCTTTGCCCGGTTGGGCGAGTACTACGCTGCGAAGATTGAAGGAGCATGCGAATTGGCCTTGTATGACGGCACGCAGGAACGAGGGCATCAACTCGCCGCCATTGTTCACCTCGAATCCGCGTTGCGAAGCTGGCAGGCGTACGCCGCGGCGTATGTGAAGCAATATCGGCAGCCGCTGTTATACAACCGCGTAGGGATTGTCGATATCCCCACGTTGGCCGGGATGGCAGCCCTCGATGTTCAGATGGCCCGCGAATGGAAGCCCGGCACCGTAGGCAAAGCTCCGGCGCGCAAATCCGGCGGGAGTAAATTCGGGCAGTGATCGCGCGATTTCGCGGTTAGCACCCGGGTCCAGGTGAACAAACCCGTTGCGACTTCCGTTCCGGACAGAATCGCTCATCATGGGAGGCATGAAGGATACCAACTTTGGCGTGGTTGATTTGCGCAGCGACACGGTTACCAAACCGACCCCGCCCATGCGTGAGGCCATGGCCCGGGCCGAAGTGGGTGACGACGTGCTGGGAGACGATCCAACGGTGAAAGAGTTGGAGGCCGAAACGGCCGCTTTCCTGGGAAAGGAGGCCGCCGTGTTCACACCCTCCGGCACCATGGCCAACCAAATGGCGATCCGCAGCCACACCGAACCGGGGGACGAGATCCTCATCGAGGCCAACGCGCATATCTACTATTACGAAGCTGGCGGTCCAGCCGCGTTGAGCGGCGTCATGTGCCGCTGCCTGGAAGGGCAACGCGGCCTGTTCACCGCGGCCCAGTTGGACGCCGCATTGCGTCCGGCAGACGCTCATTTCCCCCGCACCAGATTAGTGTGTCTCGAAAACACACATAACCGCGGCGGGGGCAAGGTCTGGCCTTTCGAGCA
>JADLCA010000195.1 GCA_020847495.1 Candidatus Hydrogenedentota bacterium
AGGCTGAGTGCGGTGGTCGACCGCGGCAACCAGTTACTCATGAGCGTGTTTCCCTCCCGCAATTTTCGTCAACTATACTGTAAACTCTTCCCCGACTCAACCCGCACCTTGCGCGGTGAGCGTAAAATTCCGATCATACGTGCTTGAATACACCACGACAGTCTTCGTGGCGTCGTCAATGCTCACAATGCGATAGTCCTCGAAGGCTTCGCCTTCCGCGTAGCGCCGGCCCCGCGCATCCTTGGAACGGATCACCGCGCGCACGGTTCCGTCGCTCCACGGAACAATTCGTTCGAGCTCAAGAGGCAGTCTTTCCGGCGCGGAATCGTCGGTCTGCGTTTCACTCGAGATGCCCGTGATGGAGAACGGATTTCTCTGCACAAGCCCTTGAAAGTCCGCCTGACGCGGCGGGGCGGGCTTGTCGGGAGGCATGACAACTTCCTCCGGGGGCTTTGGCGGATTCGCCTTCACTTTGTCTTCCAGTTCGAGCGTCGTCCCTTTGACGACCAATACCGCGCGGAACAAGAGGACCAGCATCAAGGCAAAGAGAACCATCTTCTCTTTTTGATTCCAAATCCAGACGCCTGTCTTTTGTAGGATTGTCAGGAGATCATTCATGGTCGTACACGCCACCCTGTGGGTCTGTCACGCGTTGCGGCTCCTTCCCCGAACACCTGCACACTTCCTCAGAACTCCGTCCCCGGCACACCCTTCCGGTCACTCTCCGGGCTCCGCTTATCACCTTTCCGCTCCACTAATCTCGGTTACGGCTGCCAAACCCCCTGAGATTCAGCATCATGTCGCCCGCCGCCGGGACGGCTGCGGCCCCCGCTGCGTCGGCAGGCGCTTCCTCGGGAATCCCATAGCTCGCCATGGAGAAGACTATCTCCACCTGGATCGGCGGGTCCTGCACACGAAGATAGGGGTTCTGAATGCGGAACCCATGAATCTGGAAATACTTCTGGTCATCGTACTGCAGGTCCTGCATGAAGGCGCACAATTCTCTCATGCGCATCCACATCCTTGTTCCGATAGTGTACGATTGAAAAACGCCGTTTTCCATGCGGGGCGGCCAGAGATAGAGCGCATCAATCTGCAGGGCGCCACTGTCCAGCAGTAGACGTGTGACTTGCCCGCCGAATTGCGCGTTCTTCAGCCACTTCATCGCATCCGAGATTGTGGGACTCGTGCCGGCCAAGTCATTGGGCGTCGGCTGACTGAAGTACGGGTCGACCCCTGGAATCGCAACCCCCTTTGAATAGGCGTCCGAGAGCAGTTGGTTCTTCATCTGCTCGATACGGGCGCTGTATTCCGCCTTGGGAAGCACCCCTGTCTCTGGAATCGGAGCGACTTCATTGAAATCGCCCAAGGTGAAGAATCGTGAGCGGCGCTCGGCAGCCTCCGCCCAGGGTTGCACTTTCTGTGCGGCGGCCGTAGCAACCTCTTCCGGGTTGTTGCCCTTTCCGAACAGCGAATCCAACTGGCTGTGCTTGCCCTTCAACTGCTTCCACAGCTCTTCATTCTTGCTGTACTCGTCGAGCTGCTTCTTGAAATAGAATTGGTAGGTTGCGCCGCCCGCTCCGGCAACAGCGAGGAGCACCACGATCGCTACGATATGTTGAGTCTTGAAGCGCAACACTCTAAGCTCCTCTTACCCCTAGCGCCGCCTGCGGCCGCGGTCATCCCGGCCATCATCATCGCCGCTGCTGCTGGTACGTGAACCCCGCACCTGTTCAGGTGTCGCTTTCATTTCGTCCGCACGTTCACCGGAGAATTGAAGATCTATCTTGAACGGATACATCGCGCTGGGTTCATTCCACAGGGAAATCGTGTTGGCACGGTTACCCGGATAGGACCCTCCCCCATCCCCGCCCATACTCATAGACATGCCGCCACTGTTGTTGTAGTCGTCGTCATCGTCCCGGCGGTTGCGATTTCCTTGACCGCCGCCTCCCATCATGCCTCCGCCACCCATCCCAACGCCCGGGATTCCCCCTCGCGCCTGGGGAGAGTACGACCACGCATTGTCCAGAGCGGTAGCCATAATGGGGTCGGTGAAGCGTTCGTCGTAGAACACACCGCCCTCAACGTATTTCTTCGAGTTCTTAAGGTTCTCGACGTACAGCAGAATGGTGTCGATGCTGCCCGCAAAACCCTGGATGGTGATGGCGTTGTATTCCCCCGGTCCTCCAACATCCGACGTCGCTCCCTGTGCGGGAGTTCGCATGCTGGCAGTGGTGGCGGCACCAGTCCTTCTGGCGCTGGCGGACCCCATTCCTCCGATCGAGCCCGGCATGCCTGCCGACCCGGAAGACATGCGCCCCCCCAGAGGTTCAATCCCGCGGAAACCGGTGCTGGAGTACTTCAGCGGAGGCGGCGCCATGGGCCCGAATCCCCCTCCGGCCGGCGTATAGTACGTGTCCTCTTCCTCCTCCTCACTCGTCATCATTGGGCGACTTGCGGTCGTCGCGGCCACATTGGGGCCCAAGGTGGTCGTTTCCACCGACCACAGCAGGAGGAACTGACCCCTCGGGCGAGCATCGTTGATATTCACCAAGTGGTCCATCCAGAACTGCCGCTTGGTCAATGCCTCGTCCAGCTTGGTCACTTCGTCTTTGAACTTCGATATCTTCGTAATGGTGTCGGTCAGTTCCGTTTCGTAGGGGGACTTCCACGTACTCGGGGAGCCTGACATTCTGGTGAGTCGCGGGTCGTACTTGGCAATGGCAGACTTTTCCAGCTCGATCTGGTCCTGGACCATCTTGTTCCGCTGGGCCATTACGGGAATGATCGATGCGATGATCAGGCCGAGCGTGAGAATCGAGAGCGCCCAGTAGACTGCCTGGTCCTTATGCTTGGCCGCCTCGCGGATGCGCGGCGGGATCAGGTTGACGCCGATGGTGACCCGTTCGCAGGTGCGCAGGGCCAAACCCAGCACGACGGCCGCCTGTTCGGGATGCTCATTGACCTCTTGCGCGCCCGGCGCGATCGCCAAACCCGCCAAGGGCTGCGCGATCCGCACCTCGATGCCAAGCTGCCGCTGCAGGAACGGAATGATATTGCGAAGACAGGCGCCACCGCCCGTGACGATGATGCGGGACACCGGGCCGCCGCCGGGTTGCGACCGGAAGTAGGCGAACGATCGCGAAACTTCGGAAATCAGCCGGTTCAGAACCCGGCCGATAATCTCGCCGCCTTTGCCATCGCGCTGCGCGTCGCCCGAGGGGGCAAATCCGCGCTCACGCTTCATCTTCTCGGCTTCCGCCCACCCAATGCCGAACTCCGCCGCGATAGCGGAGGTGATGTCATTGCCGCCGATGTTGAGGCTGCGTGTAAACCGGAACTGGTTCTCGCGTTCGATGACAATATCGGTCGTCGCGGCGCCCAAGTCGATCAGGGCGACACAATCCCCCTGATCGCCGAACTCGCCCGTGTACTTCAACCAGTTGTAGGCCGAAAGGGGGCAAACATCCACGGTGTCGACCAGGCGCTTGACGTCCCGAATCACCTCGAGGCGCTTTTCCACCACATCGACTTTGATGGCGGCCATGAGCACTTCATAGCCACCCGCTTCCGTACGCTGCAGTACCTGGTAATCAAACGCGATCTGGTCGAGGGAGAAGGGAATCTGCTGCTGGATCTCGTACTTGACGATCTGGGTGACTTTGTACTCGGGCACGGGCGGCAACGCGCGGGTGCGCGTGAATACCGACTGCCCGGGTACGCCGAAAATGGTCTTCTTGTGGCGCACTTTGGCGTCTTTGAGCAGGTTCCGCACGACGTCACGGCGGACTTCGCGCTGCTTCTCTTCGTCCATCGCCGGTTCAATGGGGAATTCCCGGTGATAGTACTTGGTCAGCTGGTAACCCGTCTTCGTGCTGGATAGTTCGCAAAGCCGGACTGCGCTGTTGCCCACATCGAGCACCAGACGTTTCGATCGTGAGCGCTTTACTTTGGCCATCGCCTCACCTGTCCCTTATAACGCGGCCTGCCATCCATTCGAGTGGTCTGGACACCCCCGAAGGCTCCCCGCTGCGACAGCACCACCCCAGTGCAGCCAACGTCAAATCCCGCTCGTGCGCACGCCTTCCAGACCCTGTAAGCCCTTGTTCTCGATTGTAGTGTAGAGCGGGACTGTTGTCAACAATAAAATCATGCATGTCAACCGCTTCCAACATCACAGCATCTACGGGGCCGGCGCAGGCGGCGTCTTGCCTTCTTCCTTGGTATCCGCCGCGCAGCGAAACCCGTAATCCACCCGCGTGCTGTCCATCCGTGCGTAGTGACGCTTGGCGCAACGCACATCGTAACTCTTGGTTTGGTACGACCCGCCCCTCAGTACCCGGTACACCTGCCCGTAGTCCTTCTTGACCTCTGGATTTCCAGGATAGGCCTTGTACCAGCTTGAAGTCCACTCGTACGCGTTGCCGGCCATATCCAGACAGCCGTAGGGAGATGCCCCTCCCCGGAATTGCCCGACCTCCATGACCTTCGCATTCAATTCTCCCCCGGTGTTGGCGAGGCTGGAATTGAAAAGCTCGCCCCAGGGGTATTCGCGGCCATCCGCCCCGCGTGCTGCCTTTTCCCACTCGATTTCCGAGGGAAGCCGCTTGCCGGTGGCGGTCGCGTAGGCCGTCGCCTGCTCCCATGTCACGTTGGTAACCGGCCAATTGTCCAAGCCCTCTTCATAGGTGTGCGCGGCATATACCGCCTTGAACTGCACGTTGGTTACTTCGTACTTGTCTATGTAGAACGCCTCGACAAACACTTGCCGCCGCGGCCGTTCGTCGGGCGATTGGCTGTCTTCCCCGAAGAGGAACTCGCCCGCCGGGATGAGCACCATGCCCGGGGGCGCAGCGCCTTCCTTCATCTTCAGGTCCACCTGCCGGTGCTGGGCAGGCGCCAGCTCGATGACCTCTTCCGTCATGACGTAGCCGCGCTGGTACACGCTGATGGTGTAGGTTCCCGGCGCGAGGTCCACGCGCATGGGCGTCCTTTCGAGCTGCACCTGATTGTTGATCCATACCGTGGCGCCCGTGGGCGACGAGTACACTTCCACGCGGCCCCTTCGGGGCATCAACGCGTAGGACTTTGTGTACTGGTAGTCTACCTCCACATTGAGCTGAACCGTCAGCGGATCGTAGCCTTCCTTCTTCAGAATCAAGGTCCGCTGGCCCGAGGGCACCGCAACCTGAACGAGAGGCGTAATCCCAAGAAACGTCGTGCCGCCCAGGTAAACCTCGGCCTGGTCCGGTTCACTCAGGATCGTCACCCTCCCGACCAAAGGCTCCATTTCAAGTGTGAAAGTCACTTCGCCGGACGGCGGCACGTCGATCGTGTCGTACGCGTCCCGGTAACCTTTGCGCTTCACCTCAACCAGGGTCGCGCCCGGCTCAAGCCCTTTGACGGTTACCGGAGTCTCGCCGTACGCCTGACCGTCGATCAGTACAGACGCGCCGCTTTCCGGAGAAGAGGCCACCACCACCGTGTTGGTGTAGACCTTCTTCTCTTCCTGCTTCTTACCGCAACCACCCAAGATGGCGGCAAGCACAAGAGACACCACCCCGATTGCGTGCCATTGGTGCGCCGTCATGGACACCCTCGCAGATTGGCCACACCTTCCCCACGGGTCTGCCTCGTCACACTTTCTGGCACTTCACCTACCTCATGACCGGAAAGGCATCCCGTGCTTCTAGTTATACGCCACCGCGCGTGTCAGCGCAAGCCTCAGCGATTCTCCTGCTCCTTGATGGGCTGGTCGTCTTCGCCCGCCGGCTCGCGGATGAAATTGGCCACACCGGTCGGCACTACCGTGAAGTACACGTTGGCCGGGGTCTGATCGATGATTTCGCCCGCTCCGGGGTCGAACTGGTCATTGATGTTGTCGTCAACATAGGCACTGGCCCTGAACACATAGGTGATGGGCCGCTGCCTGTCGGGGACGTCGCCCAGGTACGGATTATTGGCACCCACGATGCCCGTGGGGAACGAAGCCACAATGCGTCTTACGTCTGCGTCGCTTGCGAAATTCCCGAAGTACCCGCCTAGGTCGGTGTCACCCAGCACGCCGTCATCCACAAACTCCCACTGCACTTTGATGGGTAGGGTAATGCCCGCGGGGCGGACCGTTGACACCAGGAACTCGACACGCACCGGAATGTTGATGTCACCCGGTAGAGGCGCCAGCCTGGCGGCGCCGAGGTTCGGTTCGCCGGGGTCGATCTCGCCGTCGCCGTCGACGTCGTACCAAATCGTGTGGGTGACGCGCGTGTTGGGGGCGTCGCGGTCCGTATAGAAGAACCGCATCCAGTTCGGCAGGGCCCTGGCCAATTCATCACGCACCGGATCCGACAGATCGATGGGCCCATCCGGCGGAACGATCGCGGGATCGAAGGCCCAGGGTTCAACGTTGCCCGCTTCGTCCGCGGCCTGGCAAACGACCAGCACCCATTGCCCCAGAATACCCGGGATATTCTGGATGTCGTCGATGCTGGTCACAGGAGACCAATCGGTCCAATCGATAACGGGATTGTATACCCCCGCATAGGCGGGCGACGTGTACACGCGGTATGTATAGATCGGCACGGGACCGCCTTCGGCCTGGGGATCGAAGTTCCGGTCCAACTGCATGGTGAAGTTGGGACGGTTCGTGGACTGGCCTTCGCGGTCCGGCACGAGCCGGCTTTGGGTGTTGATAATCCACCAGATGTGCAGCGGGTCGGTCAGGTAGTCGGCGTTGTCGTCGGTCACGTTCCCGGCCAGATCCACAGCGTGAGGCTCGCCTTCAAGATGGAACGTATTGTCATTGGCGAGATTCCAGTCCAGCGGACCCACGGTCCACTGGGCCTGCAGCTCGTCGTTGGGCACATCCGCGGCAGGCGTATCCGGGTCGCTCACATAGTCGCCATCGCCCGGAATCAGGCCCGGATCGAACACGCCCGCGTTCGCACCGGATAGCGAGTCGACCGTGGCATAAGCAACCGTCACCGGGGCGGGCTGGGCGGCCAGCAGATCTCTGCCGGTGGAGAACAACCAACGCCCCGCGCCAGCCTCGAGGTTGTCAGGCTCTATTTCATCGAGCAGGAAGCCCGCGACCTGGCGGTTATTGAGGCCGGTAAAGCGGTCCGTGTCGGTTGCCGTACCATCGAGGTTTGGCCCCATCGGGTTGTTCGCGATCTTGACGGGACGGTCGATGTATCGCACAGTGGCCACGTACGTGAGATTCGAAGGCGGCGGGCTCGCCACCGTGTTGCTCGCGACGGAACCGTTGTTGAAGAACACCTTCACTCCATCAACACCCGCCAACGGGGGAATGGTGAGCGCCCCGTAATAGCTGGAAGGCACATCAAACGTCGAGGGTGTCCACCCGTTGGGCAGGTCCGCCGTGATGCCCGTGGGGAGCGCCGGGAAGGGATGCGTCGCGGGGTCCGCATCCATGGCGTCGATGAGGTCGTCGCTGGTCGCGATGAGGTCCGCGGCAACGGCCTGCCCTCCCGTGTAAACTTCCACATAAACGCGCGGGGGCACAGTATCAATGAGGAAGTGCCGTCCGTAGATTGCCTGTGAACCGTCCAGGATGAAGCCGCCATCCGTCAGGTCGACGGGGTCGTACCCAAAGATGCGTCCCGGCGCGACG
The DNA here is from genome assembly GCA_020847495.1 of Candidatus Hydrogenedentota bacterium. GTDB lineage: Bacteria > Hydrogenedentota > Hydrogenedentia > Hydrogenedentales > SLHB01 > JAHDWY01. The sequence goes on from JADLCA010000195.1 coordinate 7,637, forward strand.
TCGTCATCCTCGAGATAGATGGCCGCATGGCCGTCGGCGATGATGTCGCCCAGTGAGGGCGAGCCGTTTCCGTCGACATCGCGAACGACGGTTTCGATCGCGTCCGCGTTCTGGAACAGGTAACGCCCGCGGCCGAGGTGCTGGTAGAGTTCCAGTTCGATTCGGTCGCCCACTGTGGCCGGTTCGCCGCCTTGCGGCACGATGAACACCTCGGTGTCCGGGCCGATCGCGTCGCCCGTGAACTGAAGCTCAACGATGAGTTCTCCTGCGTCGAGTGCCCCCACCGGATTGGGCGTCGGACGCGCGAAGATCCAGAAGAAGTCCAGGAGCGTGCCGCCAAACAGGAAGTCGGAGATCTCGTCCGCGCCGATCTCGGCCCCATCGCCCGCGGGCCGCACGTCGCCCTCGAAGTCGAGCAGCGTAAAGCTGCCCTCCGTGAACGGACCCGCCGTGCTCAGCAAGGGCGCGCTCGCGGTGTTGACGACGAGTTTACCCAACCAGAAGGCGCCGGGCAGGAGACCCGGATCCACGGAGATGCTGCCCGCGCCCGCGGCCACGTTGATGTAGTCGCTCACGACGTTGTCGTAGACGTCGTTGTACAGCAGGACCGGCAGGTTCGCGGTGACGTTGCCACGACCGTCGTCGTGGAGGTAGAAATCGACGTCATTGCTGATCATGTTGGCGGCGGCAGCCTGCGTCTCATCGAGGTTGGCGCCGTCGTTCCATAGCCGCACCGGCACGACAACCGGATTGGTGGCGAAGTCGGCGGGGTCGCTGATCGCGTCGGGCAGCGGCGCGAGGATCACGATTTCAGTCGGCGATATCGTCCTGACGTCGTCAAAGAGGGCGTCGTTGGTGCCCGTTCCGTCGAACAGGATATCCACCGTGTCATCGAAGTTGTAGCCGCGAATCGTGATGAAGAGGTCATCCGTCTCGCCATCCGCGCGGTGGTTCGGGCTGATCTCCGTGATGAAGGGCGTCCCGTCCATGTAGTACGTGAAGCCATCACGCAGGGTCGCCACGCGATAATCGTCGGGAGCGACGGTATCCGGCTTGATGACCGTCACGTCGTAGATGCCTGGCAGGCCCGCGGGCGCAGGCGGCAGTTCCACTTCGATGGTGGTATCGGCCCAGGAAGTGATGAGCGCTTGGGAGGTGCCAAACAGCACCTGGCCCTCATCCGCGCCGAAGTTGGTGCCCGTGATCGTGATGACCACGTTCGCATCCGCAATGGGGTCGTAGCCGCTTACCGGACCGGTAGGCCGCCCGTCAATGTTGTTTGCAACGTTGGTAATCTGGGGCGCGGTGGCGCCATCAATGAAGGTGACCACGCCGCTGAGGTACGAACTCAGGGGATTGCCCGCCGAGGTCAACACCGCGGCGCCCACCGAGTCGTACTGCTCGACGCGGACGCCAACGGCTGTCGGCGCGCGGGGGATGATGGCCGCCGCCAAGTCGAGGTCATCCAACCGGATATCCACCTGGATCTCGGAGAAGGAAACCACGCGGTACGTGGGCAGCAGGCTGAGGTCGATCTCGTTGCCGTTGGCCACAGTGCCGTCGGCATCGACCCAGGCGCGCGTGTAAATGCCGTTCAACGAACCATCCGGGTTCTGCATGCTCAGGAAGTTGGCGCCGGTGATCCGCAGAGTCACGATCTGATCGTCGCGCACCGTGTCCGGCGTGACGGCATACACCTCGGGCAGTTGGTCGTCGCGGCGGTAGCTGTAGGCGTTTTCCACCACGTAGTAAAGCGTCTCCGCCGTGTCATTTTCGCCGACAACACCATTGGGCAGTTCGACGCGGATATCCACCGGACCCCACACGCCTTCGGGCTGATCGGGCGCGGGGAACACCACGGTTTCGCTGCCGCCGAGCGCGGCATCAGCCGGCGCCGTCGTGTAGTCCGCGGGATCGACGAGCACATCGCCGACATAGATGTCCATGCTGGTCTGGTAATTGAGAATAGTCACGCTCAGGTCATCGGGATTGCCCGCATTGATGGCTGCGGCAACCGATGAAACCTCGAAGTACAGCGCCTCGCCCGCGGCCGGCAAGTTATTGCGGGGCTCTGCGTAGTACATGGTCGCGCGCGCGGCGTCCGCCGTTAACGTCGAGGTATTGGCAGGCGGCATCGTATCGTCGTTGATGGCCTCGATATCGACCTGGACGCTGAGAGAGGCGTCAATCCCCGTGGCGAGGGGCGGGAAGGTCAACGGGAGGGTCCGCTGCGCCGTGGGATTCACGTTGTCAGCCCACAACACGTTCACCCCATCCGGGTCCGCGTAGACATCTACTATGTAATCAAACCCGAATCCGCCGAGTTCCCGGTTACCGCCCGCGCCGTCTTCCACGAAGTTGGCGACGCGCCAGGCGCGCGAGGCGCCGGGATCGACTCCGGGTTCGCCGGTCGGGAAGTAGGTGAAAGCGTCGGGGAGTACGTCCCAAGTGCCATTCGGATTGATGACTTCAACATCGTATACGCCACCGCCGCCAAAGCGCGTGACGGGAACCACCACATCTTCTACGACAACGCCGGAAACGTGGACTGAATCGTAGGGACACACGATGCCCCCGATCAGCACCACGCAATCATCGGCAAAATTCGCGCCGTAAACATCCACCACGACACTGGCGCCGTCCAGAGCGCTGGCCTCATCGGGCACCACCGCGGTGATTTCCGGGCGCACCCCGTTCACCGCGCGGTACTCGTACTCTTCCAACGGGCCCGCGAGACTTTCTTCGCCCGTGGGCACGTTGCGCACGAGCACGTCGATCCGGGCGGGCACGGTCACCGTGGTCCGCGTGGGCACACGCGCCAGCAACAAGCCCGAGGACAGCCACCGCACGCGCGGGGACTGTCCGTCCAGCGGGGCGAGATTGATCACGCCGTTTGCGTTCCAGTCGAACCAGACTTCGCAATCGGGGTCGAAATTGGCGCCGTACACATACACGTCGATGGCGCTTTCGTCCACCGTCGTGGTGGCCGCGTTATCGATTGGACCCCAGCCCGGGGACACGTAGTTCACGATCGGCAGCGGGTCCGTTCCGGCGCTCAAGTCAGACTGGTACGTGAACGCATCGGGCACGCGCAAGGTGAAGTTGTCGTCCGTGCGCACAATGTACACGTCAACGGGACCCGGTGCGCCGGTCCACGCGGCCGGCGTGTCGCACGCGATCTGCGTCGCGGCGGCATTGACCACAACGTTGGCCGCCACGGTGCCCGGCTTATCGGGCGGTCCAAAATACACGAGGGTGTTGCCGGTACTCCCGAAGTTGGAGCCGGTGATGGTCACGGAAGTCCCGCCGTCCACAGGGCCGACATCCGGATCAATGAACGGATTGATCTCCCAGACGAGGCCGCCTTCATCGGAGGCCCCTTCGCCATTCTGGAAGACGAGCGTGTTGCGCACGCGCGCATTCTCGCCCTGCTCCACGTAGACGCCGCGCTGGCCATTGTCGATCAGCGAGCAGTGAAGGAGGTCGGCGAACGCGCCGGTCGCGTTGACGATGCCATCGCCCACGTACACGCCCGCTTGATCGTTGCTGCTGATACTGCAGTTGATGAGTTTCGGGCTGCCGTTGTCCTGCACGCGCACGCCGTTCTCATTGTTGCCCTGGATGTAGCAGCGGTTGAGCACGGGGGCAAAGGTCGTGCTGATGTTGGCGAAGCCGCGAAGTTGGACGCCGTCAGTACCTCCGGTAAGCGTAACGCCCTCAATGACGAGACGGTCCGTCCTCGTCGAAATGCCAAAGGAGAGCCGGAAACTGCCGCCCGTCGCGTTGGAGATGGCAAGTTCCTGTGGCGAATTGTCGGTCGTGTCGAGGGAGGTTACGGTGGCGTCTTGCGTGCCGGAACCCAGGAGGCCGGAATCGTCCACCCCAAGGATCGGGATGAAATCGCCCGCAAGCGCACCGCCACTGAAGTCGATGTTGAAAGGTCCGGCGCCGGTCACAGCCACGGTGCCAACGCCAATGGCGTCTATCGCTTCGAGCGCGGCCTCAATGTCCGCGGCGGTCGCGTTGTACGCAATGGGGAGCGTGGCGGTGTCTTCGGCGACGATCTCAAGCACCGGAGCTGCGCCGCCGCCCTGAATCACAACGTCCTGCGGGCCTTCGACGGAGCGCACAACCACGAAGGGCGATCCCGTGCCGCTATTGGTCAGCGACGAGGTCGCCACCAGCAGCGTCATGCGCGTGTCGGCGAAGGTCCCGATGAACTCCACGAGGAAGGGGCCGCCGTCCACGCCGGTAACTGTAACGTTGCCCGCGCCGATGGAGGCGAGCGCCTCAAGCTCGGTCTGCACTTCCGCCGCGGTGGCATCCCAATCGATGTCCCCGGTGGTTTCCGTGGTGCCCGTGGCGGGGTCAGTGAAGGTCAAGGTGAACGTGCCACCGTCGGAATCAATCACGCCCACGATCTGCCGGGCGTCGTACGGAGTGCCGATGACGCGGATGTTCGCGTCGGCAGGTATGGTGAGGGTGCTGACACTCCACGGCCCGCCCACCACCAGCACGAGAACCTGCTGGCCGTTGGTCTCGGACAGGGTGACGGCGTCGTCAATCGCTTCCTGAAGGTCGGTGTAGGGGGAATTGCCCGCGCCGGCCGGGCACCCGTCGGTGGCCTGGCATGCGACGATTGCGCCGTTCTGGGCCATGGCCGGGACGCAGCACGCCACCAGCGCGACGAGTGCGATCAACGCGCTCAGGCTACCGCCCGCGCGCCGGGCCAGACTCGTCCGAACCCTGTTTCCCGTTGCGAATATGCCTTGCCGCATGAAGTGCAAACTCCTTCATCCAACCGAATCCACCGAGTATACAAACCCACGCACGTGGCGAAAGCGCGCCAAAAACGCCGTCCAGACTTAACGGACGAACCTGCGAACCTCCAAACTCTCTGACCCGAAATTCAACAGCAGGCCTTTCGACTTCCTGCCTGCCCTCAAATAATTGATGACCTGAGCCGCTTCTTTGCCCGTCAGCCTGTCCAAGGCCTTGATTTCGACAATGATTTCGCCGTGACAGATGAAGTCGGCGATGTATATCTTCTCAAGCCTTCGTCCCTTGTAGGAAATGGGCAATTCGACTTCATGCTCAAAAGCAATGGCCCTCAATCCGAACTCAATTTCCAGGCACTCATGGTAAACCGGCTCCAGAAATCCCGGACCTATCTCGCGGTGAACCTCCATCGCGGCGCCAATGATGGCATAGGTTTCCGGATCGTGCTCGTAGCCATCACCGTCCATCGATTCAACTTTACTGTCCACCGATTTGACCGATTACACCGATTCCGGAGGGTGCTGCACCCTTCATCGTCAAACACACTTCCATCGGCACACAACCTGAATCAACTGGAATGTAAACCTTCATTTCCTCTTTTCGGAAATCTCGTTCCTGGTCTGTGTCTTAAATCTCTTTGAAAATCTCTTTCTTAATCTCTTACCCGTCACGCAACGCGTGACTCAATCGGCGCAATCGGTGCAATCGGTGGATCACCGTTCGTACACCGTACGCGTCTTCTTCTCGCCGTTGACCCGGAACTC
>JADLCA010000196.1 GCA_020847495.1 Candidatus Hydrogenedentota bacterium
CGCTCGTTCGACTCGTCCACCAGAAATGAGCCGAAGTTCAATCGTTTCATCGATGTAGAGCTCCCCACAGGCGACCTGCGAACCTGCAGCGATTCTAGTCCCTTGCCGGTGGCCTGTCAACCTGTTCATACGCAAGGGGTACGGAGGTCTGCATTTAGAGTGATCCTGCCATCGTACGTGCCAGATATGCCTTCGTCCCAAGCGCGGCGGCCGCCCCCGCGCTTCGTCAAAAAGACCGCATGGCACGATGTTTCTGCGGAGTTGCGAACGACATAGACGCGACCTCCGGAAACCTCGAGATTCACACGAGGTTTCATCTTGGCCAGGTCAGCGGCGGTTTCGCGGCGGCACACGCTTGGGGGGCGCCGGCTTCTCCGTGGGTACCGGAGCGGCTGCCTTGGGAGCGGCCACGAAGGTGTCCAGGAAGAGCCGCGCGAAGGGCGTCTGCAGGATGTCTCCCGAACCCAGTCCGTAACCCGAGCACAATCGGTCGGTATTGGCCAGGGCGATAAAGGTAAGTCCGCGCTCCGGAACTTTGAGGTACAAGGCCGACACCGGCGGCGCGGCCTCGCCGAATTGCCAGACCAGCGTGACGCCTTCCCAACGCTGCACGAACCAGCCCAGACCCATCGGCAGGGACACACCTTCAGGCGACTGCACCGGATGGAAAAGGAGGTCGCGGTTCGCGGGCGCAACGAGCGTACCTGCGTCGAGAGCGGCGTCGAACTGCGCGAGGTCCATCACGGATGACACAACACCCACGGACGCGTTTACGCCGTACAAGGGCGTGTAGGCCGCGCCAATGACGTCCCGGCGTGCATCCTCCGAAGCCTGGTCCAGTGTCCCGGGCTCGCCGTGGCCCAGGGACTGCCCTTCGAACAGGCGCTGCAACCCGAGGACTCGATATGCCGCGGCCAGAGGATTCCCGGATGCGGCGTCGTAGGGTTTTGCGAGTTGCGCAAGTACCGTCTCGTGACCCGGACAAAGAGGGCCAGCCATGCTGTGCTCAAGCCTGAGCGGGTGCAGAATGTACTTCTCCAACGCGTTTGGATAGGAATATCCCGAGCCCTGTTCCACGACCCAGGTGAGGTCCGCGAATATCTCAGGTGCGTAACGGAACGTAGCGCCCGGTGACCCTTGAGCGGTGTTTGACAGGACGTGCCAGACAAGGATGTCTTGGGATTCGTAGAGTTTCGGTTGGGTTGACCCCGCGGACCATGCATGGATGCAGTAATTCTCCATGGGATCGTCGATGGAGACCATTCCCTCGTCGACGAGGCGCATCACGAGAACAGATGCGAACACCTGAGAGCACGTGTCGATCCGGTAGGGTGTGTCGGGCGTTGCAGCGGTCTTGTTCTCAACATCGGCGTAACCGAACCCTTTCGCCCACGCCAGCTTGCCGTCTTTCACGATTCCCGCGGACAGGCCGGCCATGTTCCGCGATTGCATGAGCGCACCGAGTTCTGATTCGAAACCCTGAAAGGTATCGGTAGTGGCCGGGGTTGGCGTGACGGAATCGACGGCCGCATGCTGACAGGACGAAAGTACAGCAAGACATAAAACGAAGGCCATACGCCCGAAGGCGGGGACGTGGGCGGAAAACGCCATGGAAGAGCCTCATGCCGGGATAATTCGGGACGTGAACTCCGGCCGGTATCCCCAAGACCAGCCGGGAGACTTCTGGGCGCAGCCCATCGCGAGAGTATACAGGATAAGGGGGTGGTCCGGCGAGACCGCAGCGGGGTTCACACGCGCGTCAGGCGCAGGCCATAGTGCCACGGTGGCAAGGTGAGGATCCGCCCATCGTGCGTGAGGAGCCTGGTATCCCGCGCCCAGTCAACGATGTGTTCCGGCTGCGGCCGGATATCAAGGCTTGGGCCGCGCGGCGTCGCGATATCGCATCGCCAGTGGATGGCCAGCACATGCCCGCCAGGCCGAACCACTCGCGCGGCCTCGATAAGCAAATGCGCGGGATTCTCGCAATGCAGGATGTTGAAAAGAAGGCAGGCGTCCTGCGACGCATCTTCTACTCCGAACCCGTCCGCGAAGACATCGCGCACCAAGCACGAGACGTTATCCAGTTTGGCCTCTCGGGCGCGTGCGGTAGTGCGCGCGGCCATCTCCGGGTCAATGTCATACGTCAACAACCGGCCGGAAATTCGTTTGGCAACGGAAACTGAAAACGTGCCATAGCCACAGCCGAGTTCGATCACATCTCCAAGCGCGGCGTCGATCTCCAGGCTGTTGAGGATCAATTCTGTATCGAACAAGGATTCCCAATAGGCCTCGTCCGGCATCCCGCTATCGCGCAGCTTCATGGTGATCGGTCACTTTGTGCCGCAACGCGCGCGCTGAAACATTGAGCGATTGCGTAGCGTGGACTTGATGAGAAGAGGATACAAAAGTCCGAACCAAGCGTGAGTATGACGCATTGAGAGAGTTTCTGGCAAGCGGAAAGGCGTATTCATCCGGTGGCAGTGTGCGGTTCTTCCGGGCCCCTCTGCTGCCAGAGACCGCCCGCCAGCTCCTTCATCCAATCGGGCGCGGAAGATGACAGAAGGTACGACATTCCGAAGAAGATGGTCCAGTGCGCAAACTCGTCGAGTACGAAGTCGGCGGGCCCGATACTGGGAAGGGCATGGAAGAGTTTGATGATCAAGAGGTGCCACATGGACAGCAGCACGGCGATCACGACGGCCTGTACAAGCAAAGCCACATGATGGTTTGGACTGCGGAGCCACCCCACGAGTTGCGGGATGGTAAACAACAGGAAAATCAACCGGTAATCGAAGTTGTGGCCCAGCAGAAAGGTGCCGATGTAGATCCCGCTTCCTACACGGAAGGCGTCCAGGCTCTTCTGGTTGCAGGTGAGCGCCGGCGCGTCCCTGTTGCGAAGGCCTAGGATCACGGCGAGGGAGATTGCAGCGCATGCCACGTAAGACAGGAGGGCGGTCACTTCGCCGAGTAGCGGATTAACTCGAGCCACCTTCGACGAGAACACCCAGACACCGTAGGAGACGTCCGGGCTTCTGGGGGTATTCCTGCGAATCTGGATGAGATCATCGTATGTGAATGCGACGTACAGCAGACCCACGGCCAAGACGAACAGGGCAAGTTTCGAGAAGGTTGGCCTTCTTTCCCGCAGTATGATTCCGAAGCCGAAGATGGGAAAGAGTTTCAGAAAGAACGCGGTGAAGACGAGGGAAATTGAGAGTGCTCTGGACAGGTTGAATCGTGTATTCCGCGCGAAGATTGCGAACGACAGGAGCGAGAACACAAGCAGGTCCAGGTTGCCGCGCTCAATGCAGAACAGCACGGCAGGCGAAGCGAGGATCAGCAAAAGGAGACCCGCGCTGCGCTTGTCCAGTTCGCGGTGTGTATACAGAAACAGGCTTGCCACGAACAAGGCAATCAATGCAATGCCCAGGATGGCGGTCTGATCGCGGTTTAGACCGGTGATGTGGAGCAACAACCAAATTCGCGGATAGTTCATGGGCCTTTCCCACGGGTCCTGAG
>JADLCA010000197.1 GCA_020847495.1 Candidatus Hydrogenedentota bacterium
ATGCCCATGCCACCTCTTAATCTCCTTTTTCAATCGGTGCAATCGGCGAAATCGGTGGATAACCATCCTCGTTTGGTTGCGGCTGGGCCGCGCTGGGCTGGTATGGCGGCGGCCCTACAGGCCTCAAGAAGGACCGCAAGCAGTCTCAGTGGTTTTTCTTTTCATTGGCGTTCACTGGCGTTCATTCTCGCTCCTGTGCATCATCTGCGTTCATCTGCGCCATCTGCGGACTGTCCTCTTAGTTTGGTTGCGGCCACGCTGCGATGCGCTATGATGGTCACCGGGAGCGAAGAGCGAAATAGCTTCAACGGGGAGGGCATGTCATGAAGGGTCTTGCACTGTTGGTTCTGTGTGCGTCCGCGTTGGCGGACGATACGATCACGTACAACGGCATCCGGCAGGCTGATCCGTGGCCGCCCGTGCTGCCCGCGGTGCCGACGCGCGAACCCATGCCCGTGCCGTATCTGGAAGCGATTCCCGAGGTCATTCCCATCGACACGGGACGTCAACTCTTCGTGGACGATTTTCTCATCGAACCCTGCACGCTCACGCGGACGTATCACCAGGCGGTTTACCATCCCGCGAGTCCTGTGTTGATCCCGGACAAACCCTGGGAAATGGACACGGAGTCCCAGGGGTTCCCGGCGCCGACGGCGATGCCGTTCAGCGATGGCGTGTGGTTTGACCCCCAGGACCAGCTTTTCAAGATGTGGTACATGGGCGGGTACGTCAAAGCGACCTGCTACGCGCAGTCCAGGGACGGTATCCATTGGGAGAAGCCGGAACTTGATGTCGTACCGGGCACGAACATCGTGCAGACCGTGGGCCGCGACTCGAACGTCGTCTGGCTGGACCACCTCGACCCTGATCCGGCGCGGCGCTTCAAGATGGTCGTGCACGAATTGCCCAACCCGGAAGAGGTCCTGTCCGTCTACTTCTCCAGGGACGGCATCCACTGGGGCGAGCGCGTGACGCAAACCGGGCCTGCGGGCGATCGCTGCACGGCGTTCTACAATCCGTTCCGCGGCGTTTGGGTGTACAGCGTGAAGGACAACTACTACGACCGGAGGCGGCGCTATCAGGAGAATGCGGACTTGATCGCGGGCGCGCCGTGGGTGTTGCGCGAGTTGCCGATGTGGGTGGGCGCGGATCGGCTGGACCCGATCCGGCCCGAACTCAACATCTTTCCGCAACTCTACAATCTGGATGCCGTGGCTTACGAAAGCCTCATGCTCGGGTTCTTCAGCATTTGGTACGGCCAACCGGAGGACCGGCCCAAACCCAACTGCGTGTGCCTGGGATTCAGCCGCGACGGTTTTCACTGGTACCGCCCCGACCGGCGCCCCTTCATCGGTGTATCGGAAAAGCCCGGTGACTGGAACTGGGGCAACGTGCAATCGGCGGGCGGCGGATGTCTCGTCGTAGGCGACACCCTGTACTTCTACGTGAGCGGCAGGACCGGCGTCCCGGGGAAGAACACAAAGGGTTCCGGCACCTGCGCGACTGGGCTCGCCACGTTGCGCCGCGACGGATTCGTGTCGATGGACGCCTCTGGTGACGAGCAGCGGCTGACGACGCGCATGCTGCAATTCAGCGGCAAGTACCTCTTCGTGAACGTGGACGCTCCCCAGGGCGAACTCCGGGTCGAGGTGCTGGACGAGAACCGCGAGCCCATAGAGCCGTTCACCTACAAGAACTGCGTCCCCTTGCGGGCCAATTCCACCTTGGAACAGGTTCACTGGACCACCGGCGACGACCTGTCCTCCTTGGCCGGGAAACCGGTGCGCTTCCGCTTCCACCTGCGTGACGGCAGCCTCTATGCGTTTTGGGTGAGCCCGGAAGAAAGCGGCGCAAGCCACGGGTATGTGGCCGCGGGCGGCCCTGGCTACGCGGGCCCCGTGGATACCGTGGGAAAGGGCGGGCTGCAGTAGGGCCAAGGCTTTCTTGCAGGGACCCAATTAAGACACAGGCGAGGGCGCCTGTGCCACACGCGCGTGCCATGCCTGCAGGGGTATTTCCTTTGTTGCCGTGCTTGGTTTGCACAAAGGCGTCAAGAATTTCGGAAGGATGACGAAGGGCAGATAGACGTGTGGCACAGGCGCCCTCGCCTGTGTCTTGAATCGGCACTGAGGATGAGCTTTGGGATAGCAAACTTGGCAGCGGCGCACTGCCTCAGGCGGGAATTGGCCGGAAGAGGCGATTTGACAATGGGCATCGCCATTCGCGAAAATACTCCCCCATCGCTCCAAGTGGGTGCGTGCTGCGGTCTTAGGAAGATGGTGCGGCATTCAGGAGCGGGCAAGTTCAGCGTATATCACGCGCCGTGTGCGCAGCATGGGAGAACAGGTTTCATGGCGAAGGCAAAAGGAAACGTGGTTCAGGTGATTTTGGAGTGCACGGAAGCCCCGGGCACGTCCCGCTACCACACGAAGAAGAATGTGCGGACCTCGACCGGCCGCATGGAACGGCGTAAGTACAACTCCAAGCTCCGCAAGGTCACCTTGCACCGCGAGAAGAAGTAAGCGCTTTCACGTCATTGGTTTCCGCGCCTCCCGGGGCGCGGAATGTCTTTTCTTGAGGGCGGCAGTTTCGCGGGGCAGCGGACGTGCCGCCCTTTTTCTGCGAGGCATCACACATGCCGGTTCTGGATGTCCGAGATCTCAAGAAGGAATTCATCGCGCCTGACGGGGAACGCCATCTCGTCATCGATGTGCCATCCTTCATTGTAGACGTCAGCGCCCACGTCGCCCTGCAAGGCAGCAGCGGGTCTGGGAAGACCACCTTCCTCAACCTCCTCGCGGGGATACTCTTGCCAGATCGCGGCGTCATCACCGTGGCCGGGGAGTGTCTGACATCGCTCGGCGAATCTGGACGCGACCGCGTCCGGGCACGCCACATCGGATACGTATTTCAAACCTTCAACCTCTTGCAGGGCTATACTGCGCTCGAGAATGTCTTGCTTGGCATGATGTTCGGGCGCGGCGCGGACGCCGCCTTCGCACGTGCGCTGCTGGAACGCGTGGGCCTGGGCGCGCGCATGAACTACCGGCCCCGGCAGCTCAGCGTAGGCCAGCAGCAGCGGGTGGCCGTGGCGCGCGCATTGGCGAACCGGCCAAAGCTGGTGCTCGCAGACGAGCCCACGGGAAACCTGGACCAGCACCACGCGGGCGAGGCCCTCACCCTCATGCGCGAAGTGTGCCGCGAGAATGACGCGGCTCTCCTGCTGGTATCGCACGACCGCGATATCCTGGCCCAGTTCGAAGATGTGCGCCAGCTCGCGGACGTCAATCGCGCGTTGTCTCCTGTGCCCACCGAAGGCGCCCGGCCATGAAAGAGCGGACTCATGCCTTAGGCGGAGTCATTCTGATTGTCCGGCGGAGCCTTCGCCAGCACGCGCTTTCCACCAGCGTCACCCTGCTCGCCACGGCCCTCGCTTCGGGACTCGTTATGGCCGTGTTCAGCATCCAGGCCCAGACCTACGAGGCCTTCACCGGCGGCCCCGCGGGTTTCGACGCGGTACTCGGGGCACGCGGCAGCCAACTCCAGCTCGTGCTGAACACGGTGTTCCACCTGGAAACCTCGCCGGGCAATATCCCTTGGACCATGTACACCACGCTCAAGAACGACCGGAGGGTCTCCCTTGCGATCCCTTACGCCACCGGCGACAACTACATGGGCTACCGCCTGGTCGGCACGACCGACGAAGTGTTCACGAAGTTCGAGTACCGGGAGGGAGTCCACTTCGAGGTGGAGCCTGGCGGCCGCTTCTTTGATTCCACGCGCCGCGAGGCCGTCGTCGGCAGTTTCGCCGCAAACAAGCTCGGATTGAAACCCGGCGATCTGATCAACCCCTACCATGGGCTCACGTACAGCGATACGTCGCAGCACCCTGAGCAGTATACGGTCGTGGGTGTTTTGAAACCGACCAACACGCCCTCCGACCGGGTCATCTGGATTCCGATCGAGGGCATCTTCCGCATGAGCGGCCACGTGCTGCGCGGGACAGGCGACGTCTACGAGGCCCAAGCGGGCCAGTCCATCCCCGACGAGCACAAGGAAGTCAGCGCCGTCATGCTCAAGTTCAAGAACCCGAAGACCGGCTTTGACCTGGATATGACCATCAATAAACAGGGGAAAGTGGCCACGCTGGCCTACCCTATTGGACGGGTCATGGCGGAACTGTTTGAAAAGATCGGCTGGGTCAATCGTGTGCTGGAACTGGTGGCCTATCTCGTGGTCGTTGTGGCCACGTCGGCCATCCTCGCCAGCATCTACAACACGATCAACGAACGGCGGCGCGAGTTCGCTATCCTGCGCGCGCTTGGTGCGCGAAGAAGCACCGTGTTCACCGCGATCGTTGCCGAGGCTGGAACTATCGCACTCATTGGTTCTGTGCTGGGCTTCCTGGTCTACAGCGCGATTCTCGCCACGGCCGCAGTTGCCGTTCGCCAGCAGACCGGCGTTGTGTTGGACGTGCTCCATCCGCACCCCGCGTTCTATCTGACGCCGCTGGGGATGACGCTGGCTGGCGCGCTGGCGGGTGTTGTGCCTGCGGTGAAGGCATACTCGACGGATATCGCAAATAACCTGACCCCGATTTCATGACTGGAGGAGGACCACGCATGCGATTGGTTGCGAAAGCTGACAGCGTGGCGTGGCTCTGCGCGTTATGGGCCATTGCAGGGTTCGCGGGATGCCAGCCCAAGCCTGCTACACCCGCGCCAAGCGAGGTTGCACACAGCGAGAACCAGCATGTTCATCATCATGAGGCGCCGCACGGTGGCACCCTCGTGGCTCTGGGCGAGCACGTCGCGCACATCGAACTGGTCCTGGAATCAGAAGAGGGCTACCTGACGGCCTATATTCTCGATGGCGAGGCGGAGAACGCGGTGCGCGTAGCGTCCCGGTACATCCCGGTGGAAATCTCAGTCGAGGGCAAACCATCGCAGACGCTCGACCTGTTCGCTGTATCAAACCCTCTCACCGGCGAAACCGAGGGCAACACCTCGGAGTTCAGCGGGCAGAGCGACACGTTGAAGGGGCAGTCCCGGTTCCGCGGACGCGTGGGCAAGGTCAACGTGCGCGGCATAGATTTCGATGGCGTAGCGTTTTCCTATCCGGAAGGGACTGAGGAGTAGCGTTGCGGAAGTCGCGACGGTCTTGCGCTATACTTGAGTGGTCTCGCACACTCTGAGGAGGAAATGCACTTGATGGAGAGGCCGGGCTTGGCACGCCGAAGGATATGGAAGTCCCCAATTGCGGTACTGATTCTGGCATGCGGCATGCCGGCGTGCCCACTGGCATTCACGCAGGACGCCGCCGCCCCAGAGATCAAAGGCGCGCCGCTCGATGCGCCCGTGGATTCGGGAGCAGGTCCCAAGAGCGGTGTCTCGGACGCCAAACCTCTGGGACGCGCCCTGCCGCAGGAGTCACTGGACCTCCTGCAGAAAATGGAGCAGGAAGCCAAGAGCGGCAAAGATCCGATGAAGTTCGAGAAGACCCGCGACGGCAAGTACCTTAAGGTCACGTTCAACGCGCTGTCGAGCTTTAAGTATGAATTGCCCGACCCGGACGCCTTGCTGGCGAGTCCCGACCCGACCAAGCCGCTGAAGGACCAGCTTCCTGCGCCCCTCAAGAAGCTCAACAAGCAACCGGTCGTGATCGTGGGATTCATGGTGCCGGTGGAGATCGACAACCAGGGCAATGTGAAGTCATTCGCGCTCACGCAGAACCAGATGTTTTGCTGCTTCGGCGTTCCGCCCGCCATGAATGAATGGGTGATGGTGTCCGTGGGCGAAACGCCGGTGAAGTACTACTCCGATCTTCCCATTGCCGCGTTTGGCAGCATGGAAGTCGGCGAACAAATCGAAGATGGGTACGTCATGAGCGTGTACCGCATGACGGCCGACAAGGTAATGGATGTGCGTGAACTGTTGAAGCAGGCGAAGGCCGGCTCGTGAACGAATCAGAAGTATGCGCGTAGACATTGTAGTTGTCAGTTACAACACGCGCGACCTCCTTGCCGCCTGCCTGAATTCCATCGCCGAAACCTGCGGCAGGCAGGGGGGCGTCCGAACGATTGTCGTTGACAACGCGAGCACCGACGGGTCTGCTGCCATGGTGCGGCGCATTTCTCCCCGCATACACCTCATCGAAATGGACCGTAACATGGGGTTTGGCGCCGCCAACAACCGCGGGATCGCAGCCGGCGACGCTCCATACATTCTGTTGCTCAACTCCGACGCGGAATTGGCCCCCGGGTGCCTTCATCATCTTGTTCAAACCATGGAAGCGCATCCCGACAGTATTGCGGTGGGTCCGCGTCTGTCGTATCCCGGCGGATTGTTTCATCCCTCGTGCAGGCGTTTCCCGTCAGTGCTCCGCAGTTTCTGGAACACCGCGGGGCTGCATGTGCGTTTCCCGCGTCTGCTCAAGAGACTGCATGATTGGCTCGACGAGGATGAGCATGTGGATGGCCGCGTGGTGGACATGGTGTCGGGGGCCTGCGTGCTGGTACGGCGTGATTATTTGAACGCCATCGGCGGGTTTGACGAGGATGTGTTTCTCTACGAGGAAGAAGCCGATATCTTCCTGCCCGCCCGCCGCAGGCGGAAGCGGGTGTACTTCTGCGGACAAGCCCACGCGATTCACCATCACGGCGCGAGTTCGGGTGAAATACAAAGCAGCGGCACCGCCCTTCTGCACCGGTACCGGAGCAAGTACTTTGTGTATCGCAAGCACAGGGGGCGCATCCGCGCGCGGCTGCTCTACTGGTCGGACCGGATTCCCTTCGCGATATCCCGTTTCGTTGCGTGGCTCCGCAGACGGACCACACCCGCCACGCGAATGGCCACCTTCAGCCGTCTGGGATTCCGCGAGTCCTTCCGGCCGATCAAATGATTCGCCGCGGCGTCGCCGCAACCGAACGAAGAAGCCCATCTACCGATTTCACCCATTGCGCCAATTCAAGTAGGAGCGGAGAAAGAAAAGGGGAACGGGCGTCATTCTCGGAAAACGTCAGATCGTGTCTCTCGCAAAGACGCGAAGACGCCAAGCAAGAGGAAGATGCTTCCGGAGCCCCGACAGGGGCGCAAGGGTATAGCCCCGGGTGGAGCCGAAGGCGGAACCCGGGGTCTCCACCCCCCACAGAGAGCCCCGGAGCGGGCGACAGGAACTCCGCGACAGGCACTGCGGCCAACCAGATCAAGATATATCCAAAGATCAAACAGATTTCCACAACGCGGCCAAGGCCGCAAGCAAAGAACAGGATGGTCCGCAGATGGCGCAGATGATGTACAGGAACGCGAATGAACACGAATGAACGCAAATAGGGAAGGGAGATTTGCCGAG
>JADLCA010000198.1 GCA_020847495.1 Candidatus Hydrogenedentota bacterium
CAGTGCCCAGCA
This sequence comes from Candidatus Hydrogenedentota bacterium, assembly GCA_020847495.1. Taxonomy (GTDB): domain Bacteria; phylum Hydrogenedentota; class Hydrogenedentia; order Hydrogenedentales; family SLHB01; genus JAHDWY01. The sequence goes on from JADLCA010000198.1 coordinate 13, forward strand.
CCACTGCCGTGAGCATTACCGTGATTTTTTTCATCGTTTCACTCACCTCCTCTTGATTGAAGACTGCCGACCAGTTTCGTCAAACCCATACCCGGTTGGCAAACAAAACCACAAACACTACCTCACTAGGAAAACAAAAAGCCTCTAGGCCTCCTCCTTGGCTACCTTTCAAGACCCCTTGCCCCTACGCACCTCCCGCAAGATGGGAAGACCCCGCCTGCGTGAGTGATTCCAATATAACACCCCTACCGGGTCTTGTCAATGGCTCGACATCAGACCCACCCACCCGGAACATTTTCCGAATTTCTCGGAATTCGCGCATAGGACATTGCGGCTCAAACACATACCGCAGGTTCTGCTCTGCAGAGACTGCGCCAAACACGAGGTCGGTCCGATTCAAGTGCCGGATTGATGCTCCGCAACCGTCTATTCAACTGAAAGAACGCCCCAAGCGGCGAGAGCAGCAATTGTGCCAACACCGCGCTAGAATTCGGTGTGCTCCTGCCAAACAGCTTAGACGGCCTACCGCCATTCGCTCCGGCGAACATTCTGACGGGGATTGTGGCAACTTGACAATATCTGTCACTGCGCCCCCCGGAGGGTGGTGCCGCGGAATGCGGGCTAGCCAGCCCCGGATACGCTCAGGCCCGATTCGGTGATCACAGCCGACTCCTGGTAATCCTCGTAATCCGTGTTGACCCCCCACAGGTCATGGTTGGCTCCGTGCGCAATATTCTCCGCAGCCATCAAACCCATGAGGATGCTGTGGTCCTGGTTGTTGTACTTGAAGGCCCCATATCGGCCAATAGCCTGGAGCCCGTCAATGTCCTTCAGGTAGTCCATGACCGGGCGGAGCACCTCTTTGTATCCGGCGCGATAGACCGGGTAGCAGCGCCGGATCTTAACGACGTGGCCTCCGAGGATCGGCTCGTCCGCGATGAGGCCCGTCTTTCGCAATTCCTCTTGTGCCAATTGAATGAGCAGTGTGTCGTCGTTGGCCCACAGGGCGTCTTCGTCATTTGCCCAATACTCGATAGCGAGAATCGTGCTTTCTTCGCCCGCGTTTAGCTGGGGCACCCAGTTCCTGAAGTTGGTGATGCGTCCCATTCGGACGTTTTCAGAGTGCACGTAGAGCCATTGGTCTGGGAAGAGACTTTCCGACGGGATATTTAGATAGACGAGGATCGTATTCCGGAATCGTAGTGAAAGCGCGGATTCACGCACCTCATCAGGAACTTCCGGCAGGCGGGATACCAGGAGCGATATGGGCATCGACGAGATGATGCTGTCGTAGAATTTCGTTTCTCCATTGTCTAGCTCGATTGCAAAGGCCCGCCCATCTTTGGTGAGGACGCGTTGGACGGGTGTCCGCAGGAGGACGCGGCCCCCGTGGTGTTCCACCAGCTCCCCCATGCGCCGGTAAACCATACCGGTCCCTTGGAGCGGGTAGGCGAACTGGTCAACAAGCGTCTGGTGCCGCGGGTTGCTTTTGGGGCGCTGAACGGTATTCTTCAAGGCTTCCAACAGGTTAAGTTTCTTTATCCGTTGGGCGGCGAAGTCCGAATCCAGCTTGTTACACGATATTCCCCACAGTTTCTCGCTGTAGGTACGGAAGAAGATCTCGAACAGACGCCGGCCAAAACGGTCAACCACCCAATCCTCGAAAGTGTCAAGCGACCCCCGTCTCGATGGTGCAACCTGTTCCTTGAAGTAGCTACCGACGCAGTGGAGCGCCTCGATTGGGCCGAGTTGGCTCAGGGCGTTCATGGGACGCAGGGGATAGTGGAAGAACTTGCCGTTGTAGTAGATGCGGGTATTCCGGTTGACCATGGCATAGTCGCGGCCCACCACTTCCAGCCATAACTCATTGACCCGCCTGAGCTTGCTGAAGAAGCGGTGCGGGCCCAAGTCAACCGTCTGGTTCCACAGCCGCATGGAGCGGGCGAGGCCGCCCAAGGTGTCGCCCGCCTCGTACAGGTCTACCGAAACGCCATGCTTGGCAAGCTCATATGCGGCGGTGACCCCTGCAGGGCCGCCCCCGATGACGCCTACAACCATGCCGCCTCCGTGGATACCCTCGCGTGATGCCCTTCCGGCATGCGCCGGACCTCGTAGATTGCGATGGATGGATTGTCGTAGACGAGCCTGATCCCGGGGATGGCTCCCGGGGGATAGGCCCTTGCCCACCGTCTTGGGTTCGGGACGTAAAGGTAACGGGCCCGAAGTTCCGCCAGCAATGCAGCCGCTTCGCCAGGCTCCAGCCGGCCATCAATCAGTTGGTCAATCCGCTTGCCGAGCGCATCCACGTGGGGAGTCAGGGCCCAGTGCCCCAGAACGACCCGTGCCGGGAGCAACTGCCCCAGCTTGGTGCCCATGGCGTAATTGGAGAGGATGACATCTTGCTCGCGCACATGGTCCTTGAGCCAGTCGATTGCTTTCAAGTCCTCGACGTGCACGTAGAGGCTCTTGTTGGAAGCGGCCGCGGAAGCGGCGCGTTGCAGGTAGAAGGGCGATGTCAACGCATTTAGCACGAGGAAGAGCGCCAGCGCGGCAAGCGCGGCGGGCCGCGCGGCGCCATGGTCACGAGGCCGGAAGGCGCCTGCGCTCACCAGAATGATTGCGGTAATCATAGGCACGGCGAGCTGCGGGGTGTAAGGCATGAAAGGAAGCACCCGGTTGGAGTGGACCAGCACGAGCGTCACGAGCGCCCAGACCGCGAGCAGGCGTTCCGAGGGCGTCGCCAGGGGATACGTGCGAAAGCGGACCAACCGGTAGACGAACAACACGCCCGCAAGCCCCAGCGCGAGCAGGTGCCAGCCGAGCGGCATGGGGGGTTGCACGCCCTGGCTTGACCAGGATTTGAACACCGGATGCAGGGAGAAGATGTAAACGTAGTAAAGCAAGACCGGCGCGGTCGCCGCGAGGGGGAGCGCGCGCCACAGGTTTTGCCGCACGCACCACGAGCGCGCGCGAAACGATTCGAGCGCCATGAACACCGGCAGAAACGCCCACAGACTGATGATGTCGTACGGACGGATAAGACCGTGAAGCACGGCCATGACCGCCGCCACGCCGTACCAGCGGGGGCTGCGCCCGTTCTCTGCGACAACATACGCCGCCATGACGAGCAGAAAGGTGCCGTGCGGCAGGCTGAAGTGCGGGTTCTTGGTAATCTGTCCGAAGGGGTGGATGGGCGTGATAAGATCCATGGCCGGGTTCAGCAATCCGAGTTGCGCGCTGATGTCGACCCACCCCAACTTGGACAGCCCGAAGAGAAACCACCCGAATCCGCCCCCAAACGCGCACATGCCCAGCGCGACGAGGCGCTCCCGGGTAGACATGGGCAGTGCCAGCGTGAGCGCCGCGAATCCGGAGAGCAGGGAGACGGCGCCCGCGAAACGCCAGGCTTCGAATGTTGTTCGCGTGCTCCATCCGAACACGCGCATGAAGATGCCGGCGGCAAGCCATTCCAAGTTGACGAAGACGGGTTCATGTTCAAGATGCGTCATCGCGTTGTGGAAGACGAGATGGCCGTGGGCTGCCTGCTGAATGAATGAGAAGTAGCTGTTGATGTCGTCCATCATGGCGATCTCGCCGATGAAGCGCGTGCCCTCCGGGGCGTGACGGTCCGCGTAACGGTAGGGGTACTGCGTGATGCCGAAAAGCACCAAGGCCAGCGCGAGGGCCACGAGCGCGAAGAGGACACGGTATCGAACGGATGGCGTCATGGCACAGTTGGATTACTCCCTCGGCGAATATGACAATGCGCTTGTGAACCGGCAGTGTTGAAGCCGGCGCACTGCACAGAGTTCCGCGCGACCCAGGCCAGCGCCAGCACGGCAGTATAGAAGGCGGGCGCAATGTGTTCAAACAGACTGACGGGGCTGACGCCCAATCAAGACACAGGCGAGGGCGCCTGTGCCACACGCGCTTGCCATGCCTGTATGGGGATACCCCATTCTTGCCGCCCTTGTTTTGCGCGAGTACTTCAGGGTTCAAGAAGAACAAGGAATGGTAGTTGGACGTGTGGCACAGGCGCCCTCGCCTGTGTCCCATTCGCGGTTCTCCCTCTTGCTCGTCTCTTTCGCGCATCCTATAATCGCGGCTCGGGAGGAGAGACATGGCGCGGTATCTTGTGACAGGTGGCGCGGGGTTTATCGGAAGCAACCTCGTTCATGCCCTGTTGGCTGGGGGGCACGCGGTCCGGGTCCTCGACGACCTCTCCACGGGGCGGCGCGAGAATCTCCGTGACGTCATGGCTTCAATCGAGTTCATTGAAGGCAGCATTTGCGACGAAGCCGCCGTTCGCGATGCGATGGGAGGTGTTGACTACTGCCTTCACGAAGCGGCGATACCGTCCGTTCCCCGGTCTGTGGACGATCCGCGCGCCTCGAACCGCGCCAATGTGGACGGCACCCTGAATGTCTTTCTCGCGGCGCGCGACGCGAAGGTCCGGCGCGTGGTGTTCGCCTCGTCCTCGTCCGTGTACGGCAACACCGGGGTCAGCCCGGCGCACGAAGACCTGCCGGTGCTGCCCATTTCCCCGTATGGCGTGAGCAAGGCCGCCTGCGAGCATTACGCCCGCGTATTCTCGTCGCTCTACGGAATCGACATTGTGGCGCTGCGTTATTTCAACGTGTTTGGCCCTCGCCAGGATCCGGGAAGCCAGTATGCCGCGGTGATTCCGATCTTCATCGCGCATATGCTGCGGGGCGAACGCCCGCCCGTACACGGCGACGGCCGCCAGTCGCGAGACTTCAGCTATGTCGAAAATGTGATTCACGCGAATCTGCTGGCGTGCGAGGCCGAGGGTCCCATCGCGGGCATGTACAATGCCGCCTGCGGCACGGAGACTACACTCCTGGGGCTTGTGGCGCTGCTCAATCACGCCTTGGGAAAGAAGCTGGATCCGGTGTTTTCGCCGGTGCGCGCGGGTGATATCCGGCGTTCTTGCGCGGACATCTCGCGCGCCGCAAAGGCCTTTGGATACAAACCCACGGTCAGTATCGGTGAAGGATTGCGGCGCACGCTCGAGTGGTACCAGGGTGCTTGACCGCGCCTCGTAACGTGGCGTCAGCTTGCCCGCCACGCCGGGTACACGAAAAAGCAGTAGATGCCCGAGAGCGCCACGCAACACCCCGCGATGAGAAACAAACTCAGGCGGTTCTCTGTCCCGCGGGTGTGCAAGCGGCTGCGGCCGGGGTCTTTGGGGTTGTAGTAGACGGTCAGGGGATGTCCCTGCTCGGTAACGGCTTTGATGTCCTGAGGCAAAAGCGCGTTCGGACTGCCCACGCTGGGCCAAAGGCCCACGAACTCGCCCGCGTACTTCACGCTGCCGACCCGGTACTCATAGGCGACGCTGACCTTGCGCGCGTAGTCCTGCGCATTGTAGTGGGTCGATTCGACTTCGCCGGAGACGACCCAGCCGCCGGTAGAGGGCCAGTCCGGCACGTTCAGGAAGAGCCAGAACAGCGTGAGCGGCGCCACCGCGAGGAGCAGGGCGCAGGCAAGCAAGAACTCCGGAAACCCCAATCTGCGGAATCTCCTTCGCGAATATACTGGCATGG
>JADLCA010000199.1 GCA_020847495.1 Candidatus Hydrogenedentota bacterium
ACTCCACCCCAGCACACAGAAAGCGACAACGAAAAGATGGATGAACTTGCGGAAATCAGGATACTTGACCACGGAAGCACCTCCTTCCCCCTTGGCGGAGACCACATTTGCCTTGCAGCGTGGCTGGAGTATGCCCAAAGATGTGGCAGCATTTTTCGTTCCATGAGTACTTATCTCATTATGCTTTCATCCAAAAGATAATGTGCGTCTCCTCTAATGGTTCATTTGTAAGGACTTCCGTTCTGAGCAACCGGCAAGTCCATCTGGCAACTGCCAGATGGACTTGCCGGTTGCGATAAGGGCATACGTTCGGGAAATACTCAAGAGTGACTAACTATTGATCATGATCCTCATCCTCTTTGTCAAAGAAGGTGTCGAGCATGGCTTTACATTGCCCCTTGTTGAATACCTGTTGCGACACGATAGGTCGTTATGAACTGCCAATCTACTCGGACGGAAATGCGCTGAGGCCAACACGTCGGATTCACCGGGACCGGGTCCCCATTCAATAAATGGCGTCAGGAATCGAGGTAGTATCTTCGACCTCAATCCAAGGCACAGATTCCAGAGCCTAGGCGGCGGCATCCCGTGCACCCTTCATGCGAATCTCCGCTGCTACCGCCTCAGGAGCAGAGATCCGCTCCGCGAAATGGCGAAGAAGGTCAAAATGCGGTTCTTGGCTCAGGAAAATGAGTGGCCAAGCGTTGCTCACCGTCACTTCACCCACGGGCCAGTTCCTCATTTAGATCGGTGGCGTCTATCTGGAAGGAACCTCTTCCTTTGCGCGCGAGGGCGAGGAGGAAACCCGTGCGGTTCATTCCGGCAACTTGCGCGGCGACCTCCTGCGACACTTTGCCTTGCTCATACCAGGTGGCTGCCGCTGCCAGCCGCATCTCTCCTGAAAACTCCGCGGGCGCACAGCGCAACGCCGCATAGGCGTACGGCTCGCACACGTGTGCCTGCTTTTGCGAAGAAATGAATGGTGAACGGGGCGGGGATCGAACCCGCGACCACCGGATTAAAAGTCCGATGCTCTACCGACTGAGCTACCCGTTCACGGGGAAGGGGTTGGCCACGCGGAGTGGTCAAACGTGACTATCGAGCGAAAGGAGATCATATCGCCCCGGGGCGGTTCGATGCAAATGGCCCTCGAAACGGACGTCCGGGCGTGCCCTGTTCCGGCGGGGAATTTGACTTCCACCGGTGCAAAATGATAGAAACGGCCTTTACCGTGACGGCCCCAGTGTTCGGGGTGGATATGCCCATTGAGCGCCGTCCAACACCGCTCCGCGGCCAGTGTAATCCCATTCGCGGCGCGACCGTCCATTTGTCTACAGGAGAGTGAATCATGGCCCATGTTGTTGCAGAACCGTGCATCAAGTGCAAATACACGGATTGTGTGGCGGTATGCCGCGTGGATTGTTTTCACGAAGGCATGAACATGCTTACGATAGATCCGGATGAGTGTATCGATTGCGGCGCCTGTGTGGATGAGTGTCCGGTTCACGCCATCTATCCGGAAGAGGATCTGCCGGAGAAGTGGCAGCATTTCATCGCGCTTAACAAGGAGCTGGCCTCACAGTGGCCCGTCATCAATGAGACGCAGGCCCCGTTGCCCACGGCGGAAGAAGCCAAGGCTGTCGAGAGCAAACTGGGTGAACTGGAACGGTCGGCCGCAGCCCGGTAACGAAGAGGTATTGTAGGCACCGCCGCGTGCGCATGGCGCGTGGCGGTGCCTTTTTTATCGGACGGATCGGACCGATCCGTCCAGTTGCTGCCTATCCCGCCGCTCAGGGCTGCTTGCGGTATTCCACAATCGCCGAACCCGGGCGTTCCGGAATCTCGACTGTGAATTCCCGTAGCTCCGCTCCCCGCATGCGCTCCACCGGTTCGGGTACGTAGCTGCGGGACACCGTTACGTCGTACTCCGCCTCCGCGTCAATCCCGCGCAAGCCGTCCAGTGCGAACCCCGTATACGGTGAATTCGGCCGCCGGAACGCGAGCACCATGCCGTCGCCTTCAGCAGCGTCGTGATACTGGAGAACGAGCCAGTCCCGAGGGTCCACGGTGATGTCGCTCAGTGCGTAGAGATCGCCGAAGAAGTGCGGGCGAATTCGTTTGCCTTCGGCGATGGCCTCTTTGAGCAACTCTCGCGGATACTCCGGTGGACGGATGTCTTCGCAGAATGAGATGCCGGCGTTGAACCCGCTTCGGAACAGGTACGGCGTGGCCCCGCTCTGGCCGCTCACGGTGAACGGCACGAAACGGCTCAGACCCGCCGTCATGACCTGGTTCTGCAGGGCCGCCTGTTCGTAGTTCTTATCCATGAGCGGTTGGATTGTCGCGTCGGTGCGCCACAAGTTGATAGCGCGCGACGCGGTCTCCAGATCAATTCGGTGACCGCCTGAAGACACGTTGTCGATGAAGAGATGCGGATTCGCGGCGAGCACTGTGTCCCACACGCGATACAGGCCTTCCACGTAGCGGATCTCCGCCATGCCCACGCGGTCCGCGGTGTTGCCGTCCAGGATGCGCCACATGCGGTCGAAGTCCGTTGCGTTGTCGATGCGAAGACAGTCAATCCGGTATTGCGCCACCGCCTGCAGGAGATACTGTGTCAGGTACTCGCGCGCCTCGGGATTGCCCAGATTCAGCATTCCCCAGCCGCCGTCCTCCGGCATTACCACCCACTCCGGATGTTCTTTCGCCATCAAGGTGCCCGCACAGATCCGTTCCGGTTCCATCCACAGTAGGAACTTCATGCCCGCTTCGTGGGCCGCATCGCTGATGGGCCGCAGCCCGCGAGGAAACCGGTTCAAGTCGACGGCCCGTTCGAGGGGAAGCACATAGTTGCCGATTGTGGGAAACCGGTCTGGGCCGTAGTACGCATCGAGCCAGAAGAACTCGAAGCCCAGTCCCTTGGCCGCGTCGAGGTGGGAAAGCACGTCTGCCGCCGTGCCGTCGTCCAACTCGTAGAACGAGGTGCTAAGGTGAGCGATAGGCGGCACGGGGCACTCGCCCGCCGCCTTGGGCATGATGTGGGCAAACATGGTCCGCCGGAACAGATTGTAGGGTTGCTGATCGTCGTCTTCACGCCAATGCAGTTGCAGTATCCGCGGCGAGCGGATGCGCTCACCGGGTTTCAATGACAGGTGCAGATTCTGCATGCCGGCCTGGATGTGCAAGGGTCCGCTCGTGTATTCCACCGACGCCTGCCATTGCCCTGTCCAGCCGAGCGCCGTGATGACTCCCTCGTTGCCCCAGCTTACGTTGAAGAAGGGGCAGGCCCCGCACGAGGAGCGCCCCCGGATAGGTGCAAACGCAAGCGGCTGTCCTGGCGGCAGCGGCTGGCTGAAGGGCATCCAGTCGTCCACGCCCGAGGAGGCGCGCAGACTGTGAAAAATGGGGACCACCCCAGGACCCGGCCACAAAGACACATCCACGGCGCGAACCTGCTCGAGGATGGGCGTGTCGGCCGTGCCCGTGTTTGTGAACGAGAGGGTCCAGTCCACCCCCGCGGTGTCGAGGTAGACATCGCACACCGCCTGTACCTCCAGCGAGGTCTCCGGGTCGGTCCATGTTGCGGTCAGGCGGCGCTGCGTGGCGTCCACCGTCTCTTCCCCGAACGCTTGCGTCCAGCCATGCAAGAACTCGCGCGAAGACCGCCCGCCATACACGAACGAGAAGGGTACGTCATGGCCCGCGCCAGAGGCTTTGGCCAGGTCGTCCAGCCACAGTACTGATCCGTCTTCCAGTTCCACGCGGGCATCTGCCCAGTCGGCCTGATCGAAGCTGCGGCCGTCGCCACCGTCTTCCACGAGCAGGTCGAAGGCGGTGGCGCCAGAGAGGGGCACATCGATTGACCGGACTTCGCCTGTTGGCTTCATGACGCCCGTGGTGAATAGATCCACACCCCCTGCGCGCACGATGAACTGCGCAGAGGCCGCCGTGTTGTCCACGTTGCGGTCCATGCCGATGTCCGCCAGCAGCCTCTTCGCCGGCCGGTTCAGCGAGACCGCGACCGTGCATCGCGAGTTCACGCCGATGCCCCGCGAATACGTGCGCTCGCCCAGGCGCAGGGGCGTGCCCGCCGCACAGAGACCCACCTTCGCAGTGCCCGGCTCGTCATCGTGGGCAAGGACCAGGCGGTTTCCGTCCCTTTCGTTGGGCCGTTGCGCGAACACGCGTTCCGCCCACGCTGCCGTCCGGGCGACCGCCTCCGCCTCATCCGCCACCGCCGAGACCGCGAATACCAACACGCACGTGACTATGCCAAGCACCCCGCAGTGAATCCGCATTAGGTTCACAAGACCCCCATCTTGCCGTTAGCCCGGTCCGATCGGTCTGATCCGTCCGATTCTCCGTCAGCGCCCAAACACATCTGGCCCCGGCGGAAACGAATCGTACGGGCCCGTCGAGAAGCTCAGCATATCCGCGAAGTTCGGCAAGGCCGGGTCGGTGCGTTCGATGCGCCAGTCCCCTTCCTTGTTTGAAAAGGTCAGCCATACTTCGCTGGTGTCGGTGCGCGGGAACCAGGCCCATTGGTCTGCGAATCGCCCTGTCGTGTCGCTGATGGCGATGCCCGTGAACCGGCAGTAGAGCAACACGCGGACCTCCTTCTTCGTCTCGAGGTTCGCGAAGTCCCACTTGCGGATCTGACGCGTCATTCTGCACGCGGAGTAGCGCTCGAAGAACCACTGATACGCGCGCTTGGCATACTGGAAGCGCCACCACTGCGGGTCCTGATACTCGGTGCCATACAGATCCATGACCCCGTCGAGTTCCTCGGCCACAAACGCGGCGTCCCAACGTTCAATGCGCGTAGCGATGGCCTTCGCAATTTCCAGTTGCGCCACTTCAATGCCAGTCAGATTGGGCCACCACTCCTGAGTCTTCGGGCGAATCTCCGCAACGCCTTCAAGTTGCCGCGCCTTTGCCTGTGCCACAAGCGGCGTCAGCACGGCCTCCTCTTCGATGCGGCTCTCGACGGCACTGAATGCGAGGTAATCGCCGTAGTTCACGGTGCCTTCGTGGGGTTCCTGCTCGTTGGTGAGAGCGGTCACCGCGTAGGCCACGGCCGTTGCGGGATCGGTATCGGGGTCGGTCCACGACCGCTCGTCGATGTTCTGGGCCATCTCCGTGAAAGTTCCGGCGGGATACAGCCGCTTGAAGACGCTGTAGGAAACGTCGCCTTCGCGGAATGGCCAAGTGAGCGTGACGGTGCGTTCGCTTCGCACCGCTTCAAGCCCGCGGACGGGAGTGGGCAATGAAGGGATTTGGAAGGGCTGTTCCTCGTACAGGTTCTCACGCGTGTTCATCACGAAGACGCCGCGGCCCACGCGCACGATGAAGGCCGTGCCCGCTCCGTCGGGCCCCAGGTACTGGTCGAGCAGCTCGGTCCATGCCGGGGCGGACGGAACGCTTCCCGGTTTCACAACACGCGCGAACGCGCCGAGTGGTTCCGGCGGGGCATAGGCAGACAGGACTGGCACCCAGTAGTGCCGGCCCGAATTCGGAATCAACTCCGTCACTTGCCCGGGCCGTTCCAGGCCGTACGCTCCCGCAAGCAGCAGACCCTGATCGCGCACCGCATCCAGGTCGCGCAGGTTGAGATGAAACTCCTCCGGGGTGCGTGACACCCCGAGCTGGTATGCGACGCGTACTTTCTTCGCAACAAAATCCTTGCCCGCCACCAGGCCGCTTTCCACGATCTCGCGGAGCGTGGGTTGGATTGCCTCATTCCAGTATTTCCCCTGGCCGCCGCTCCACATGTCGGCGGCTGCGGGAAACGCGTAGACGCAGGCGCCGCCAATCGCACCGTTCAGGATCATGGCGCGGTACAGCGGTGGCGGCATCCCGGGTCCCGTTGTGGAAACGCCAAACACCCCGGGTTCCACATACCCGGCGGTGACGTACCAGGCGGAATCCGGGGCGACACCCCATTGGGCGACAGCCCCTTCCAGCCACAGCCCCATCAGAGCGCCTTGTTGCGCGGCCGTATCGCCGCCCCCGTGTCCCGAAAGCGGGACCACGTAGGCGCTGCACGCCCGGAACTGCTCGAGCACCGGGCGGCACCACGCGTTGGACATGAGCCGCAGCCAGCCCACCCCGTCCAGCCGGACTGCGATGAAACGGCCATAGCGCGCGGCAAGGTCCGTGGCCGCCGTAAGCCAGCGTACGTTCGGCGGCTGGCCCAGGTCGTCCCCGCCGGAAAACGCGTAGTACTCGTCAAAGGAGAGGTTCACGACCTCAACGCCCTTCACGCATGTGAAGCGGGCAAGCAACTCCTCGACCAGGTTGAGCGGTATCAGACTGCGGGGATCGCTGTCCGCGATACGTATCGTGACGGGGATTTCAGCTTCCTGCAAGGCCGTGAGGAGAGTCTCGTAGCGTACCTTCCTGGTAGGCGCGTCTGCACCTGCCACGGAAACCGTTAGGACCGAATAGGGTTTCAGATCGCTGCTGAGGGCTGCCCACGCACCGATGGCCGCTTGCGCGTACTCAGCCGTCTCGCCTGCGCCATCGCCCGGTGCCGCGAACAACAGCAGGGGATGATAGGGTCCTATCTCGACGGACAATGGGGGATAACTCTGCGCGTGCCCAGCGCTTACCCCCCACGTCAGGAAGAGACAGATCCCTAGTGCGAACGACGAGGAAGCCTTCCAAACCATCATATGGCGAATTGTATGCAACCTGCTAATCACTTCACAAACCGGGGCTCCTCGCCCGTCTTACAGATGCCTATCCTTAGGGGTAAATGTCCTAACGTGCCCTAAAAGATGCACTTCGGAGGAAACAGGACTATGTAGAGGGGGCAGCTCGCTGCCATGTCACCGTTCGGAGCGTACAATGCTCGTATAGATGGGCGTGCCAACAACGGGCGAGCATCTACTACGGAGAGGACCCATGTGGATTGGTCAGACAAGTCACGATGGAAAGCTCGTGCAGCAGGTGCTCGGTGGCGACAGGGAGCAGTTTGGGAAACTCGTCGACCGGTACCTGAATGACGCGTACGCCCTGGCGCGGGCCTATCTCGCCGACCGCACCGATGCCGAAGATGCCGTGCAGGACTCGTTTCTGAAGGCGTTCAAGAGCCTCGATAGCCTGCGTGACGCGGGAAAGTTCTGTCCTTGGCTCTTCGCCATCGTGCGGAACACGTGCATGCACTACTTGAGCCTTCGCAAGCGCGAGCAGACGCGGCTTGATGATGCGCCGGCCGAGCCCTCGGTGAGTCCTAACTTGGAGCGCCACGAATTGCATTCTTTGCTCCGCTCCCACGTGGGAGGCCTGGACCCAAGCCTTCGTGAGGTGGTACTGCTGCATTACTTTCGCGGACTCAGCACAGCCGAGATTGCGCAGCGCCTCGATATCCGGCGCGACGCGGTCAAGAAAAGGCTCCAGAGGGCGCGGGAGACGCTGGGGACGGTGCTGTTGCAGGAATTGGGCGATTCGTTTCAGGCCGAGGCTCCATCCAGGAAGGACAAGTCGTCCATCATGGGCATGGTACTGGCCGTCCCCGTAGCCTGGCAGCCGGCAAACGCTGCAGGCCCGGCATGGATTGGTGCGTCGAGCGCGAAAGGTGGAGCGCTTGCCATGGTCAAGACCCTCGCGCTTCCGGCGCTCATCGTCACAGGTATCCTGGCACTTGCCTACGTGGCAAGCCAGCGGGACATTTCTACGTCCGCCGCGGAGCCTGTACCAGCAACGGTGAAAGTCGAGGCGCAATCCGAGGCGCCTGTACCCGATCAAACGGCAGTAACGGCAACCACGCCTGAACCTGCGGTGGCGGCTGCTGTGTCGCCAGTCACAGCTCCCGAGGCTCACTCGGGTCCCGGAGGACGGGTCGTCGATGAGGCGGGCCTCCCGGTAGCCGGTGCCGAGGTTGTGTTGTTTCACAATATGAACCGCTCCGGGCTCGACGATTCGATTGTCGAGAGGGTCACGGCGGATACGGACGGGCGCTACGCGCTGTCCGCCAGCCCCGAATTTGCGCACAAGCTCCCGCATGCCTATGCACAAGATCAATTCCTGCTCTTCGCGTTTCACCCGGACTACGCGCTGGGATGGGCCACCGTCGATCAGGACACGCCCCGGGAGACGTACGATATCGTCGTCACGAAGAAGACCTCGGGCACCATCACGGTCGTCGATCATGAGAAGAAGCCGCTGGAGGGCGCCCACGTCTGGCTGTGCGCCGCCGGGGACAATGAAAGCGCGCACCCGCTTTTCCGGCATGCGTTCGGCACGAATACGACAGATGTTGGGCTTATCAGCGCGTTTACCGGCGAAGATGGAAAGGTCTCTTTCGAGAATCTCCCCGACACGCGCTGTTCCTTCTACGCGGCGAAGCCTGGCTACGCGCCAAGCTGGTCTCCACTGCGCGACCGCACCATGGTGTTGACGAAAGGGGCAACCGTGTCGGGCCGCGTGTTGACGGCGGGCGGTGCTCCCGTGCCCGACGCGCTGGTGCGCTGCAATGCTGAATGGATGCACGACCCCCGCTTGACCCGGGCGGATTCTCAAGGCCGGTACACCTTCACCGATCTTCCGGCCAACGGCTGGGACATGAGCGTGTGGGGAAGCGGCAAGACCGGCGATGGCACGTATAGCGTTTTTGTCAAGGACGATACGCATACGATGCCGGCAGAGCATATCCAGCTTGAACCGGGAGACGTACTGGACCATTTCGATCTGACCCTGCTCGAAGGCACTGTCGTGCGTTGCAGCGTCGTGTGGCCCGACACTGGCGAACCTGTAGCGGGGGCACGGTTGTTTGGGACGTACCTTGAAGAGCGTATCGAGGGATTCACGGATGCGCACGGGGTGTTCACCTTTACGGCACAGCCGGGTGGAGTCGAACTGTATTTTCAGTCGCCTCCCGATGGGGTGTACGTCGTCCAGGAGGATGGCCGCCAGTCTCTCGCCTTTGAAGCCAGTGGCGCGGAAATGGACGTCATGCTCACCGCGCCTCCCATCGCGGGAACGCTCATTTCCGCGCATGGAAAAGTCGAGAAAGGGGAGTATGCGTTCCGCGATGTCACCCTGTTTGTTTCCGCGGGCCGGTATGAGACGGCCACCAGCACAGGGTATACGCCTCCTTACGTGCAGGTGAACCCGGAAGACGGAACGTTTCACCTTGAAAGGGTTCCCGCTGGACGGACGGTGGCCCTCTATGCCCTTACCAGCAACGGCGCCTATGCCGGCGTATCCGGGCACGCCATCCCCGCGGGTGCGGCCGAGTTCTCAGGACTGACTGTTTCGCTGCGTCCCACCGCCACCGGAGTAGTGGCATTGAACGATGGCGCGGGGAATCCTCACAGCGGCATCGAGGTTCAGGTCGAGCCGGTCGTGGACGGAAATGAGTTCGTGTTCTCCCGGCGCACATTCCGGACAGATGCGCACGGGCGTGTGGAGATGGGGGGATTGATACCCGGACTGACCTATCACTTCTTCAATTGGGACCTGCGAGACGAAAGCACCGGGCAGTTGCTGATCGACACATCCCTGGTGGTTGTGCCTGAGTAGTGAGCGGAGTCCGGAGGACGCACACGCACCGAAGATGCGAGCGCGGGTGCGGAAAGGTAGTGTAGTAGCTGGCTTCGCCTTGACTGGGTGCAGGAAAGCCGCGTAAAATGCGGCTTTCCTGCATGTCTTTTCTCATACTCCAACCTACGGAGAAGCACAGTCATCATGGCAGAAGTACGCGGTTTTCGGGGTTTCCGGTACAACGCCGCCAAGGTCGGCAGCTTTGACAAGGTGGTCACGCCACCCTTCGACGTGATCAGTCCGGAAGAGCGCGCGGAACTGATCCAGCGCAGCCCGTATAATTACGCGCGGATCATCCGGCCTGATGAGCGCGAGGGGCTCACCAAATACGAAGCGGCAGCCGGGGATTTCTCCGCGTGGCTTCATGATGATGTCTTTTTGCAGGATGCCGAGGAGTCCTTCTACCTGCTGGAACAGAAGTTTCGCAGTCTGGACGGCACTGCACAAGTGCGGCGCGGGTTCTTCGCAGTAACCCGGATTCCCGAGCCCGGCGATGACACGGTGCTTGGCCACGAGCGCACTTTTGAGGCCAAGGTAACGGATCGGTTGAGGCTCACGGAATCAACGCAAGCGAACCTGGGAGCCGTATTTGCTCTGTATGAAGACCCGGGACATGAGTTGGCGGGCTTCCTTGGGCAAATGGACCAGCGCCCCGAAGATCTGCTTGCCCACACGATCGACAATGTCGAACAACGCCTGTGGCGCGTGCCGGCAGACCCGCGCGTAACGGCGTTCTTCGCGGGCAAGCGCCTCTATATTGCCGACGGGCACCACCGGTACCGGACCGCCTGCACCTACCGCGACCAGATGCGTCTGAAGGCCGGCCGCTCGGAGTCGAAGCCCTACGACTATGTGCTGATGGGTTTTGTGGCCCTGGAGGATCCCGGCCTCTTTGTCTATCCCGCGCATCGTGTGCTCGATGAGCCTCCGGGCTTCGACGAGGTGAAGTTTCTGGCGGCCGCGGAGCCTTGGTTTGAGGTGGAGAAGGCTGGCGCAGACCTTGTGTCACGCGTGAAGGCGGATCCCCGTTGCGCCATCGGGCTGGTGTTGCGGGGCGGCAATCGTTATCTGCTGCGCTTGCGCGATTTGGACCGTACCCATTTGTTGGGTGACTCTCACGGACCCGCCTGGCGCGACCTGGACGTATCCGTGCTGCACGGAGGCATTCTCGAGCGCATCATGGGGCTGCACGAAAATGCGGAGTTCGTTTACGAAAAGGATGTCGATGCCGCGCTGGCTCTGGTGGATTCCGGGCACAAGGGCATGGCGTTCATCCTGCGCAACATGGATCCGGGACAGGTGTGCGCCTGTGCGGAAGCGCGCGAATCCATGCCGCAGAAGGCCACGTATTTCTTTCCAAAGCTGCCGTCGGGCGCGGTGCTTCACCGGCTCGTCTGAGGGCCCTTACTTCAGCAGCTTGCGTCCTTCGGTTCCCTTGATACCGGTGATGACACGCTGGAAGGCCTCTTCGTCGGCGCAAGCGCTGATGGCTTCCTCGCGTGTCACCAACTGTTTCTTGTACAGCTCCACCGCGTACTGGTCAAAGCTCCTCATTTCCGTATCGACCTCGATGATGTTGTGCAGGCGCTGGATGTCGCCTTCGAGGATGGCGTCGCGCACCATGGGGAGATTGCACAGGAACAACTCCACGCAGGGGATGCGCCCGCCGCCGATGCGCTTGAGGAGGCGCTGACAGCACACGCCTTTCAGCGAATATGCCAGCTCCTGCCGGATCACGTCGCGCTCATCGTTCGGGAAATAGCTGATGATTCGGTTCACGGTGTCCACGGCGGTCATCGTGTGCAGTGTGCTCAGAACGAGGTGGCCTGTCGAGGCCGCGCTCAGCGCCGCGCGGATCGTCTCGCGGTCGCGCATTTCACCCACGAGGATCACGTCGGGGTCTTCGCGCAAGGCGCCGCGCAAGGCGTTCGCGAACGAATACGTGTCGCGTCCCACCTGGCGCTGCGACACGATGCACTTCTTGTCCGTGTATACGAATTCGATCGGATCCTCCGCCGTGATGATGTGGGCGCTTCGGTTGGCATTGATGTAATCCACCATCGCGGCCAGGGTCGTTGACTTGCCGCTACCTGTGACGCCGCAGACCAGGAAGAGCCCGCGGGGCGCATCCGCCACCTCCCGCACGTGAATGGGAAGATCGAGTTTCTCGAAGGGGATGGGTTCCTCCGGGATGAAGCGGATGGCCAGACACATGGCCCCGGCCTTGACGTATCCGCTGCAGCGGAGGTACGCAATGCCGGCGAGATGGTACTGGAAACTGGTCTCCTTCTCCGTGTCCAGGAGGTCCACCTGTTGCTGGCCACCCAATTGAAATATGACCTCGCGCATATCATCTGCACTGAGGGGGGGCAGGTCCAGCGGCATCAAATCACCGTCGATGCGCATGTAGGGGGGTGCGCCGGCCCGCAGATGGATGTCCGACCCCTTCTTTTGCATCATCTCCTCGATGAGGATGTTGATGTTGAAGTCGAAACGCCGGAAAGCGGGGATCGTCACGTGCCAGGATTGAGACCGCAAGGTCTTGGCGCTGCTCTCCTGGATGATCTTGTCGGCAGGCAGCAGCTGCTGGATCTGGGGCCACTCGAAGGGCGGCAATATGACCGAGCAACGCCCGTCCGTCATCTTGACCTGGTTGGGGATGCGGAGCGATTCCAGTTGCTGATGCAGGCCGTCGGGGTCGATACCGTCCTTCAGGGGAAAATCGATGCGGAAATAGTCCACGCGCTTGCCGAAGTCCTTGCTGCGGGCAACGATCTCGGCGTATTCAATCTTGAACGTCAGATCGACCGGCATCCCCATCTTCCGGATGACCTCGTATACGCCGGTCCGGAATACGTCCATGATAGTGCTGCGCGAGTTGGTACCGATTACGAGAGCCATGAAGGGTGTATCCTATTCTCACTGAGGCAAGATGTTATCGTGACAAGGCCCCAGACTTTAGCATCCTCGCGGCGAACGTGTCAAAGTCGCGACCGATGGAGGAAACCCCTGGATTCAAGAGCCAAGTGCAAGTAGGCGTTGGAGACGTACTTGCTGGAAGACTTCATTGGGGGTTCGGTATCCGAGGCATTTCCTTGGTCGGTTGTTGATTTGGTCGACAATTGA